>CAZFSJ010000010.1:0-9809 GCA_964521605.1 Candidatus Woesearchaeota archaeon | reverse complement strand
TTATTATAAGTTCATAGCCCCTTTCTTTTAGTTTGACCTTGGGATATGAGTACTCCTGGGCTTTTTTTGATTTTTTTACTTTCTTTTTAAGAACTGTGAATTGTTCAACTTTTTCAAGTTGTTTCTTTGTTGGTTTTTTATGTGATTTTTTTATTGTCTGTTTTCCCATACTTTCTATGGCCTGTGTTTCAAGATTCTTTACTTTTTTTTCAGTAACGTTCTTGAGGATGTCTTCTTTTGGAATTGGATTTTTGACCTGTTTTTCTGTGGCATATTTCAAATCTGATTTATCCACTCTGAAATTTCCTTCTGCTGCTTTCTCTTCTTTTGTCTTTTCCTGTTTTTTTCTTGGCATTTTCTAGAATTAGAGTGTTTTTTGTGTTTTTATAAATTTTGTGTGTTTAAATCTTTTCATAAACCATATTTTTTATCCCAAGAACCTTATCAAGTCTGTTTCTCAACACAAGATAGTTGAATCTTTCAGACTTGTTAAAATACTTGAAAAGGGAACTTGGACAGTAATCTTGTTTATATCTCTTTTTTATAAATTTTTTTGCAATAGGATCAAGTTCGTATTCCTCATAAATTTGATTAACAAATGGATTTGGAGTGTTTCTTAATATGTCTTCTTCAATTATTTTTATATCATCTGTAATTTCCTTGAAAAATCCTTCAATTAAATTATTGTAGAGCGAATTGTTCAGTTTTCTTTTAAGGTAATTTTTAAATTTCATTTTTATGGTTATTTATAATTTATTTTTAAATCTCAAAAATTCTTGGCTTTCTTGCAACATGAATTACACGTGTCTTTCCTATTTTTTCCTGGAGACCTCCTGCATGATGTACATGTCCTGCTATAAGCACATCTGGTTTGAATTCTTTTATTGCCTTTGCAACTGCTTTTGAACCTTCAACTCCAAATCTTTCCGAGATGCTTCCCTGAGGGTTTGTGTGTGTTACCATGATCTTTTTCTTTGCATCTTTAACATGTTCATGGCCTTTTTTTAGGGTATTAAATATGTCGCTGTCCCTTATCCAAAATGGACCAACGGTGGAGTCATAACCTGAACCAAAAACCCCAATGTCATTTTTACGGAAGGAATATCCGTGTATATGGCTTGTTCCGGGATATATCTGGGTGAGGACATCTATTGTGGACATTGATTCATGGTTTCCTGGTATGAGAAGAACCTCTTTGTGTTCTTTTATGAAAGGACCGATTAGATTTTTTGTGGATTGTTCAAACAATGTTAAATCTCCCGCAATTATAACTAAATCCACATTTTCATCTTTTGCCTGCTTTGCAAGTTTTTCCACAAGTTTGCTGTCTCCATGAATGTCGGACACGGCAAGGATTCTTGTCTTTTTTTCTTTTGATTCTAATTTATTCTTTTTATGGAGAGTATTTTCTTTTTTCATGTTCTGTATTTGTAAGAATTAGTTAATAAGGGTTTTTATTTGGTTGTAAAAAATGTTAAAATTTTCATCAAAACCATGTAGTGAATATATACATTACAAAACATTTAAAAGGATGATATTGTCTGAATATATACTTTAAATAACACACCTCTAACATGGAACAAGACACAAAAGACAATTTTGACATCTTTTTCCGAAGGAAACCTGCTTTAATGCTTGTTTCTCTGAAGAAAAACACAAGGATGAGGTACGGCAGTATTTTGGCTAAGGAAGTGGATTGCACTTACAGCCATGCAGTGAAAATTCTGCAGACTTTGGAAGAACTTAAGTTGGTTGATTTTGAAAAAAGGGGGCGAATAAAGGTGATAAGACTGACTAAGAAGGGAATAGAAGTTGCAGAGGCTATTGAAAATATTCAAAAGCTCATAAGATAGGATCTGTGCGAGGTGATCGCCGCCAAGAATTTCCTTAGGGAATGAAAAGAACTAATAGTTATAATAGATATTATACTATCCAATAAGTATTTATAATAATTGTTTCTTTACTTAGCTTATGGCAAGCAATAATTATAGGGGAATAAAGTTTCCTCCTTTGACTCCTGCTGAAATTGAAGAGAAATATAAAGAAAGTGAGGAAGAATTGCAGGAAGTTTTGGAGTGGAAGAAAGAGGAAGAAGCAAGACTAAATGATAAAAATTCAAAGCCCCAGACAATAGGTGCCGCAAAAAGGGCATTGGTTAAAGTTGCAAGAAGGATAGATACTGTGAATGGCAACATACTGTACTGGAAACTTAGAAAGGAAGGTAAAAGTCATTTTTATGCAAATCTTGAGAGGAGCGAATACTGGGATAAGCTGAAGAATGGGAATTCTGGTGATAAAGAGAACGAAGGTGATGACGATTAAATTATATTAATAAAAAATGGCCCCGATGGGATTTGAACCCACGACACCTAGATTAAGAGTCTAGTGCTCTAACCAAGCTGAGCTACGGAGCCATTATTGTATCTAACTCTGGACGTAGCGAAGGTATTTTAGTTTTTCTACCAGTGTAGTTTCTTTTTTCTAAAAAGAAACCCATGAGCTACGGAGCCATTAATTGATATAAAAAACATAGAATAGTTTTATTTAAAAGGTTTATCTATACTCACGCCAGGTGTGGTCGCACTTGGTGCATTTGAAAAACTTGGTTTCTGCTTCATCTCCTGCACGTGTCTGGATTGTCCAGAAATAGGCCTTGTCATTGTCACATTTTTTGCATTTCTCAACAACTATAGGCAGAGTATTCATTTCTTTCTTTACGACTGCTACTTTATTTTTCTCTTCTATTTTTTCAGAAGTTTTTATCTTGAGTTTATCTTTTGTAGAATAATCACATCTGGCACATCCATAGTTCTTTCTTTTCTGAACCAGTACGGCTCCACATTTAGGACAGAATTCCATTATTTTTGTTCTCCTTTATTTTTATTTTTTTTAAACCCTGGATGGTTTATAAAACTTCTTGTTTTTACTCAGGTAAGGGTCTCTTTGCAGAAACCTCTTTCGTAGTAGGGTTTTGAGTGTTCATAGAATATAAGTTTTGCCCATCCTACTACTGGAAGCAGATTAAAAGCAGCTCTTCCTACTAATTGGTCCTGACTTATGTATTCTTCAACTCCTAACTGGCCATTGTTATTATCTCCTATTGTGGAGAAGACATATTTTCCACTGGAATCCTGTGTTATTCTCATTATCCTATGAATTATTGGGTTTTGCTGGTCTGCATTGAATATTATAACATCTCCTATCTTTAATTTTTCAGGTCTTGCCCGGACTATAAAGATTATATCTCCCTTGCTAAATCCTTTTTTAAGAGGAAAAGTCTCAAACTCTGTTCTTGTTACGTTTAATTCATTATATTTGATTTCGTGTCTGTCCCACCAATTGTCAAAATTTCCAAATATATTTCCAGAATGATACATGCTACAGGATTCTACAATTGCAAGAGGCAGAGAAGTCCCTGTTGCAAGGTTGAGAAGGGGGAAAAATATGAATTTTATGACTATAAAAATAAACACAAGGGAGATTATCCACCCCTTAAAACTGTCATCTTTCCAGACAATATCCCAAAATCTTTTCCAGAATCTTTTGAATTTATTCGTTTTTCTACTCTCACCTCTTACCATTTAGATTAGGGGTGAAATATAGTTTTTAAAATGTTTTATTGTATATTTTGAATTATAGGTTTGTTTAAATAGATTTAACTTTTATTCAAATTATGTTAAATAGGTTTTCAACAGGAAATAAAAATTTAGATGAAATTCTTGGAGGGGGATTGATTAGGGGGACCAAGACAGTTATCTATGGTCCGCCCGGAATAGGGAAAACAATATTAGGGGCTTCTATTGCTCACGAGGGAATTAAAGAAGATAAATATCCTGGTTTAATTGTGAACGATAGTTCTTCTGTGGATGACCAGATGCATACCTTCTATGCTAAAAATATTTTTGATTGGGATTTAAGCTTGTGGGATGGGAAAAGAAAAGATATTTCTAAAAAAAGTTATATAAATTCCCCTGTATCCCCTGTAGGTTTTGGCATAGGATGGATTGATGAAGAGGATAAAAACCTATATGAATTTTTTGCTTTTCATTTACCTAAAGCTAAAAGAATAGTTTTAGATGGTTTGCTTTCTAATCAAGTTGGAGCTATTAATGGATTTTTTATATCTTATGATAAAACTGAAGAATTTGTAATAGAAGACCGCTCGAAAATATGGTATTCTCTTGCTTCTCAAGAAGATTTAGCAAAATTTCAGAAGCATCCAAATGGAAGAGTTCATTATTCTGTTATAGGTAAATCCTTTAGAAAAGATACAGAGGATATAAAGAGAGCAATTAAAATGGGAATTTTGGAAAATGATAAGGATAGTTATGTGCGTAATAATACAAACAGCAAGCTGGACGATGATAAAGGAAGAATTTATATTGATAATGCTACTGGAAGATTCTTAAAACCTTCTGGTCCATTAATGCCCAATCTTAGAAGAGAGTCTCTTAAAAAAGACCATTCTTTTGTTATAAACATGACAACAGATAATAAAAATATATTACAAATTGTAAACGGTCCTGTAATAAATAGAGAATTGGACTCTGGAGTTAATACAATAATTGCTCTTGGTTATTTACCCTCTTCTGAAGAGAATATGAAACAGCAATCTGCTCTTGCTGTTTTAAAACATAGAGGGAGCGAATATGATAAAGGAATATTTAATTATGAGATAACTGGCAAGGGGTTTAACATTAAAGTATAATTTTTATTTATAGATTTATCTTGCATAAAGTTTAAATAGTATACATTTTTGTGTGTATACGTTGTAATATATACAACCTCTTTTCAACCCTTTGCCACACTCAAGGCTAACCGCCTTGAGGAGTGGCTTCATATTCACGTGAACAGAGAAGGATGGTTCAAAGAACCAGAAAATATAGTAAAAAGCAAAATGGCCGGAGATATATTTAATAATACAATATTGTGCAACAAATGCGGAAAGAAGATGCAAAAAGCCCAAATTGTCAAAAATGGGTTTGTTCTTAGATTGATGATTTGCCCTGACAGCAACTGTGGGGAGAAAATAGTGCATCCAGTGGATGAAATGGAATATAATAAATTTGTTAACCTTAAAAACAAAGAGTTTCATGTAAAGATGAGGCTTGTTGGAAACAGTTATGCCGTGTCAATACCAAAGGAAATAATCTCTTTCATGAATGACCAGAGAAAAATGATGGATGAGATGGTAAGACTCTGCTTTGAAGATTTTGGGAGGGTCAGTCTGAACTTCGGAGAATTAAAGGAAAAAAATAATAATTTAAAGATAAAATAAAATGGCAAGAAATGCAGTACGATTAAAAGTTGTTGAAGCATTGCAGGATGATGCTTACAAAGGAATTGCAAGGATAGATGCTGATTTGATGAAAGAGCTTGAACTTAAGAGAGGGGATGTAATTCTTATAAAAGGAAACAGAGAGACTGTGGCTATTGTTGATAAATCCTATCCTGCTGACGTTGGGGAGGGGATAATAAGGATTGACGGTATACTGAGAAAAAACGCAAAGACAGGAATAGGAGAGGTTGTCGCAATCTCAAAAGCAGAAGTTAAGGAAGCAAAGAAGATAATGATTGCTCCTGCACAGAAAGGAATAATGGTACAGGGGGACCCTCAGGGGCTAAGGAATGGTCTTCTTGGAAGAACAGTTGTAAAAGGAGATATTGTTGTTCTTGGAGGAGTGCAGAGAAGGAGAGATCTCATGTCAGAAGAGTTTGGAGATTTGGATGATATTTTTGGAAATTTAAATGAATTGTTTGGAGGAATGGGAATAGGAAATCTTGGAGGAAGAGTATCACAGATAAAATTCATGGTTGTAAACGCAAATCCAAATCAGCCTGTAAGGATAACTGAAAACACAGAAGTTGCCCTTAATCCAAAAGCTGTTGATATAACTGAAGATAACATACCAGAGATTAATTATGAAGATATTGGAGGATTGAGTGATGAGATAAAGAAGATAAGGGAGATGGTGGAGATACCTATGAAACATCCTGAGATATTCTCAAGGTTGGGCATTGAACCTCCAAAGGGAGTTCTTTTACATGGTCCTCCTGGAACTGGAAAGACTCTTCTTGCAAAGGCCGTTGCAAACGAATCTGATTCAAATTTTATACTCCTTAATGGACCTGAAATAATGTCTAAGTTCTATGGAGAGTCTGAAAAAAAGATAAGGGATATTTTTGATGAAGCCGAAAAAACCGCTCCAACAATAATATTCATAGACGAAATAGATGCAATAGCTCCAAAGAGAGAGGATGTGCAGGGAGAGGTTGAAAGAAGAGTTGTATCGCAGATACTTACGATGATGGATGGTCTTAAATCTCGTGGAAAGGTTATAGTTATAGGTGCTACAAATAGGATAAACGCGATTGACCCTGCATTGAGAAGACCTGGAAGATTTGACAGGGAGATTGAGGTGGGTGTTCCGAGAAAAGATGGAAGACTGCAGATACTCAAAATACATACGAGGGGAATGCCTCTTGCAAAAAATGTAAATCTTGACGATCTTGCTTCAATAACACATGGTTTTGTGGGAGCAGATATTGAAGCTCTTGCTAAGGAGGCTGCAATGAATGTTCTAAGAAAATATCTTCCACAGATGAAACTCGATGGAGAGGAACAGATTCCGCAGGAGATTCTTGAGAAACTTATAATCAATCATGAAGATTTCATTGATGCACTTAAGGTTGTAAGGCCAAGCGCAATGAGAGAGGTTCTTGTTGAGACACCTAACGTAAGCTGGGAAGAAGTTGGAGGTCTTGATAATGTAAAGCAGGAATTGAAGGAGGCAGTTGAATGGCCTATGAAATATCCCGATAGTTTTATTAGAATGGGCATAAGGCCCTCAAGAGGAATACTTCTTTATGGTCCTCCGGGAACAGGAAAAACTCTTCTTGCAAAGGCTGTTGCAAAAGGCTCTGAAGCCAATTTCATACAGGTGAAAGGACCTTCATTACTTAGCATGTGGGTTGGAAAATCTGAAGAAGGGATGAGAAAGATATTTGAAAGAGCAAGGCAGGTCGCTCCCTGTGTTATTTTCTTTGATGAGATTGATTCACTTGCAGGTAAGAGAGGGATAGATTCAGGCACAAAAGTAACTGAACGTGTTTTGAATCAGATGCTTGCTGAGATGGATGGACTTGAAGACCTTAAAGATATTCTTGTTATAGGAGCAACTAACAGGCCTGACATGCTTGACCCCGCATTATTAAGACCGGGAAGATTTGATAAGATACTTTTGGTGAACGCTCCTGACGCAAAAGGAAGACTAAACATATTAAAGATACATACTAAAAAAATGCCTTTTGGGGAGAATGGAAAGGCCCTGAGTGAGAAGGCAAGAGAGGGCATGCTTAATGAACTTTTGGATAAGACGGAAGGATATACCGGTGCAGATATAGAGTCTCTTGCAAGAGAAGCTGCTTTGCTCTCATTAAGAGAATCAATTGATTCAAAATTTGTCACAAAGAAACATTTTGAAGACGCACTAAAGAAAGTAAAACCAAGCATAACAAAATCAACAATTGAAGTGTACAAAAAGATAGAAGATTCTTTCTTTAAATCAGCAAAGGCAGCCGTTCCTGAATCAAACAGTTATTTAGGATGATTTTGTTGTTATTGTCTTTTTATTGTCTTTTTCAATAAAAATAGTGTTCTCGGTCTGTGCTACAATGCCTTTTGAAATTTCAATCAATTGAGGATATTGATGAAGGTTTCCATTCTGTTCAAGCTGGTTTAGGGCAGGTATGGCTCTTGTTCCAAATTTCTTTATGAGCCATCTGGAACAGAAAGGCAGTTTATTGTATTCCTCCAGAGTGTATGCAAGAATTTCCCTTGCGGTAGGGTTTCTTATATTTTTGAAATCTATGAGGGAGTAGATTCCTGATGGTTTTCCATCTTTTATTTTTCCTGAACCGTTTGTGGAGAAGGGTTCAATTGCATAGAGTCCAGGAGTTATTTCAATATCCTGCTTGTTATCTATGTTTGGTATGCTTAGTCCTGCATGTAAATCATATTGTTCTATTTGGTGTCCTGATAGATTTATTATTGGAGAAAAACCAAATGATTCTATTGTTTCCTGCACTGATTTCCCTATCCTGCTTATTGATATTCCGTTTGCGATTGTTTCCTGGGCTTTTTCAAGAGCTTTTTCAGAAGCCTCAATAAGTTTTTTGTTTGTCTCAGAGTTTTCAAGGTCAATTGAAAATGCAGTGTCTGATATCCAACCGTCTATGTGCACTCCCAAGTCCACTTTAAGGAGTCCTCTTGCAAGATTTTGGTCATCATGGGAGGGGGTATAATGAGCAGCAACTTCGTCTATTGAGAGATTTGTTGGAAATGCAGGTTTTCCTCCAAGTTCAGCTATCTTTGATTCTATTTTATCTGCAATTTCAAGCAAAGGCATGTCCTTTTTTATTATTGAACGTGCATAGGTTTTCACTTCTTGTGCTATCTTCCCTGCTTTGAGTATTTTTTCTTTATCCATTTTTATTTACCTTCAAATCAATAAATCTCCCATTCTCTTTTTAATTTTTTTATTGCAAAATATACTGCGGTTGCAAGAAAATAATCAATCAAGAGAGTATATCCTATTGTCAGAAGTATAACATCCAGGACTAATCCCTGCTGACCAGAGATTCTAACTTCAATAAGCCAAAAAATTGTCCATAGAACCAGTATTATACCTATTATTTTCCATGCCTTCAAAAAGGCTTTTCGCTTTTTTTTGTTCTTTGAAAAGGGCTTTTTCATTATATTTTAGGAATGAGAAAACGGTTTAATTATCTTTCTTTTGTCCCCGCTTTTTTCTTTTATTTGTCTTCTTTATTCTTCTCAATCCAATTATGCCAACAATTATAAAAGTAAAGGATATGAAAGGGATTATTGTTCCAAGGAAACTTGACAGGTCAATATTATTTTGAGACAGGATAAAAAATCCTGTATAATTGAATCCATTTATTATCATAATGCCCATTATCAATATTATTCCAGACAGGAGTATTGATAGAGATAATGCTTTTTCATCCGTCTTGACTTTTTCTTCCAGACCTTTTGGTGTATCTGCTTTCATATCTATCTTCTCATAGATGTTTTTTAGTTTGTTGACTTCCTCTTCCAAATATTTTATTTTGTTGTCCTTTTCTTCTTCTGCTTTTTCCAGTCTTTCTTTGTACGCACTTAATATATTCACCTTTTCTTTGTATTCTGCATGTTCATCTTTTAATATTGCAACCTTTTTCTTATCAAGATATTTGGGATAAAGAGAAAGAGTTTTTATCATGGCTCCTAAACTTGCTCCTGTGAGAGTTCCTGTGGATACAGGATGTTCATTGAAAAGATGAAGGTATTTGTTGAAGAATCCTCTTCTGGACATTTTTTCTGCTTCCTGTTTTCTTATTCTTTCTTGCTCTTTCTTTGCCTTTGCGTCCTCTCTTTCCTGTATCCTTTCATTGTACCTTTCTTCTCCTTTGAATGTTTTCGCAATCCAATCTCCAAAACCTTTTCCTCCTTCATCTGCTTTTTCCAAGGCTTCTTTTGTGCTATCCATTGCTTCTTTTGCACCTTCTACATATGGTTTTATATTTTCTCTGTAGGCGTCTCTTCCTGATTTGTAGACTCTTCCCCCAAAGTATCCTGCAGTTCCATAGACTGCCGCTCCCAGTCCAACTCTTCCAGTTTGTTTTAAGAATTCCCTTCTTTCATATTTTCTTGGTTCTCTTTTTTTTGCCATTATTTTACATCCATTTGCTTAGTTTATTTTGTGTTTTGCCCTCAATAAGTTCTTTTATATCTACATTGAACACCT
>CAZFSJ010000009.1:0-9861 GCA_964521605.1 Candidatus Woesearchaeota archaeon | reverse complement strand
ATAAGGTGGGCGCCAACAAGAGAGTTCTTTTCACGATAATCAATGAGAATCTTTACTTTTTCTTCCTTTTTTCCCTTTGTCTTTAATGCTTTTCTGGAAAAGATATCAAAAAGGGGTTTTGATTGTATTGTTTTCATAAAACAAACATAGAGAAATAATTTATAAATCTGCCTTTAATAATTTGGAATTTTCATTTCTCCAATCTTTTTTGTACTTCTGTCCTGAAAAGCATTTTGGGATTATTATTCAAATCGTCTTTTATGCTTTCTATTGCAGTCTTCATTTTTTTCTCACGAGATTTTGAAACATAGAAGAATGCCTCATCGCGTGTCTTTTTTGTTATGAGCATTATTAATTTTCCCTTTGCAAGTCTTGCAGTTCTTCCTGCACGTTGTATTGCACGTATTGCTGATGGAACGGGCTCATAGAATATAACCGCATTAACTTCTGGGATGTCCAGTCCTTCTTCTGCAATGGATGTTGCGCACAGGACATTTATCTTTCCTTCTGAAAACTCTTCTATTATCTTCTTTTGCTGTTTCTGATTCAGCCCACCTAAGCCTTCCTTTTTTGCCTGCCCTATGAATGTTTTTGATTTAATTCCTTTAATCTCGTTTATTCTGGAAGAGATGTTGGATGCAGTTTCCCTAAATTGGGTAAACACTATTATCTTCATTTTCCTGTTGTTGTTTAATTCTGCATCTATGACCTCCATAAGTTTTTGCATCTTTGGGTGTTCTCTTTTCTTGACAAGCAATTCATTTGATTGTGAAAAAACAAAATTGAATTCAGGTCTTGAAACAAGTTTTACAACTCCCTTGCTTTGTTTTTTGGCTGCCTGATCAAATAATCCCTTGAGATATTTATGAAATCCTGCAAGAGTCTGCGTTTCAAGAAGTTCCAATGCATGCTGAAGTTTTATTGCCTGCGCACACGCACTTGCGGCAAGCATGTAATTGAAATTGCTGAAGTTTCTTCCTATTGTTGAAGAAATCTTTTTTTGAAGATTTATAAGTTCAGTTTTTGATGCTGGTCCGAAAAGAACCTTTCTTGCTCTCAATTCTGAAACATATTCTTCGAACAAACCTAAAAGGACTTTTCTTATGTCTTCAAATTCCGGAGGGAAATCAAGGAGTATCTTTTCAAATTCTCTCTCCTGAAGATATTCTTTAACCCCTTCACTCTCTCTGCTTCTGAGTTCAACTTCTTCAATGAAAAGGTTTTTGCATATCTCTTTTATTTTTGATTTCTCACTTCCCGGGGAGGCGGTAAGTCCAAGTATTCTGGGGTGGAGGGCTTGTCTTTTGTACGCTCCAGCTATATAATTATAATCATAGTTCTTTATGCACCTGTGTGCTTCATCCTCTATTAAGAGGCATACTTCTTTCAGGTTATACAGATTTTTTTTGAGGTCATTTGCAATACATTGGG
This sequence comes from Candidatus Woesearchaeota archaeon, assembly GCA_964521605.1. GTDB lineage: Archaea > Nanobdellota > Nanobdellia > Pacearchaeales > GW2011-AR1 > MWBV01. The sequence continues at coordinate 8,430 of CAZFSJ010000009.1, read as the reverse complement.
GAGTTGAGAAGATTATGTCTGCAGTCTGCCATATCTTTTTTCTGTTTTCCGCATTGACGCTTCCTGTGAATAATTGCATCTCTCCGAACAATTCAGGAAGATTTTTTTTGAAATATTTAAGGTGCTGTTCTGCAAGAGGTTTTGTTGGGGCAAGGAAAAGAACCTTCTCTCCCGGATAGGTCTGCATTCTCTGGATTGAAAGCATCAATGCAATTAGCGTCTTCCCGAGCCCAGTAGGCAAAACAACGAGACAGTTTTTGTTCACGCATGTTTCAAATATCTGTTTTTGATACTCTCTTGGACTTATTTTGTTTAGAAATTCCATGGTTCATTTTTAAAATTTATTTCTTTTATAAAAGCTTGTTTTATCTTCAGAATTATTTATTCACGGAGAATACCTTTTCATCAAATTAGAAGAAAACTATATCCTATTCCTATCAAGGTTATGACTGCAAGGAAGCTCCAGAGGGCAAGGTTACCAAAGAAAATTTTGTTTCCGTCAAGATCAGAGATAGGAATCATGTTTGAGAAGGCAAACCAAAGGTTGAGTTTTGCAAAGAGTATTCCAAAATTTCCCCCAACGATATAAAATATAAACGCAAGAGCAAGATTTGCAAAGATTCCTGCAGCCGCTATTATTCCAATGTGGCTTTCAGTCATTTCTGAGAAAGAATACATTCCGTGTCTCTTTGCAGCGTGATAGGTTTTTGCCTTCACATCAAATACTAGTGATGCCATCCAGACAAACCCATTCAGAAAAAACAGGACCACTCTTGATATTAGAGGCATAAACACTCCCATTGGGAAAGATTTGCTGAAAGACTGACTTGGTTTAAATCCAAATCTTCTAATTTCCCATGGCTTTATTTCTATTTCTGCCTCAAGAAGATATGCAGTTGTTTTTTTAACCGCAACGTTCACGAGCAATAATATTATTATCCCAAGTAGGGCAAAAAGAAAAAGATTGAGATTAAGCGCAAAATTTGCCGCAAGTGAAATTGCAAAAGCAGTTATTAACGAAACTAAAATCAAAAACCCTGTTTCTCTGGAATTTAACATGTCTTTTAAAGGATATTTTTTTTTATAAATCTTATGATGGCAAGCCAAATTCATGTGTCCTAGGAAATATTCTCCAGATTATGGAAAAGTATTTAAATAAACTTTCGTAATTTTTAGTATGAAAATTAAAAAGATTTCAGAGGTTTTGGGGAAAAGAGTTTTTACAGATTCTGGAGAATTCTTTGGTGAAGTAGAAGAAGCTAATCTTTTTGAAAATAAAATTGATGGTTGGAGAATAAGGGTAGGAGGAAATGTTCTTTCTTTAATGGGAGGAGCAAGAGGAGTGATAATTCCACACCAGTTTGTAAGGTCTATCAGTGATGTTTTCATAATAAGTAAATCAGCTTTGCCAAGCCAAGACACCGGTTTTGAAGAAGTGGCTGAATAAAACTTATAGGAGTTGAAAGAGGTAAATGGTTACATCAGATCCCACTTTTTTGCAGAGTCCAGTTCTTACTAACTTCGTTTATCCTTTTTTACTTATATTTTTCATTGTTTTTGCAATTCTTGAAAAGACAAACCTTTTTGGAGAGGGCAAGAAGCAGATAAACGCGCTTGTCGCATTTGTTATTGGTTTCATATTTGTAAGCGCGATATTTCCAAAAGTGATGGTGAATAACCTCATCCTATTCCTTACAATAGCAATAGTTGTGGTTTTTGTTGTTCTTATGCTTTGGGGATTTATAATGGGTTCAGAAGGAACAAAGATTTTTGAGAACGCTCCAAAAGGAGTTAAATGGGCAATAGGGATATTCATAATAATTGCAGTGACAATCGCAGTGCTTTGGGCAGCTGGAGTTAATGTTTCTTCATTCTTTGATAGGCTTTTCCATGCAACCTGGAGCAGCACTTTCTGGACTAATCTTGTGTTCATAATTGTTGTTGCGGCTGCACTTGCCGTTGTGTTGATGGGTGGTGGAGGAAAGAAGTAAATTTGCGAAACATATTTAAACATAATTAGACAAGGTATATAATATGATATATGGGGTGATTGCTTTGGCATCTTACAGTTCTTATGGTGGAGGTAGCTTGGGGAATCTTTTTGCTCAATGGGAAGCAGAGGGAATATTTCAGTATGCTCTTCCTTTTCTTTTAATATTTGCACTTGTTTTTGGATTGCTTTCAAAACTTAATCTTTTTCAGGCAAAAGATGGAACTTCAAACAGGGGGATAAATGCAATAATCTCCTTGGCTGTTGCATTCATGGCTTTGCAGTTTGATTTGGTGTCCATGTTCTTTTCAGAAATATTTCCAAGGTTTGGAGTTGCACTTTCAATAATACTTGTGATACTTATACTTGGAGGATTATTCATTCCTACTGAGACAGACAATAACTGGTTTATGATTATTTTGGGAATCATTGTATTGATAATAGTTGGAATAGTGATATTCAGCTCACTCAATGCATTTGGATGGACTCTTAATGCAGGAGGAGGACTGGCTTTGTTCTGGGAGAGGTATAGTTCATTAATCATACTTCTTGCATGTGTTGCAATTGTGCTTTTGATAACTGCTCCAAAGAGGACAACTCCAAGAAGTATGAAGTATAACCCACCTCTTCTTCAGGGGATGAGGGGAAGTTAAATTTTTTTTACCTTATTTTTTCGTTTTAGAAGAAGTTCTTTTCTTTCCGGAATTTTCTTTGTGTAAAGAGGGAACCATTTTTTCGAATGATTCCTGCATCATTCCCATTTCATTCTTAACCGATTCAAGGTTTTTTCCGTAGGACCCTATCTTTTCAAGAATTGCAATCTGTAATTTATCCATCATGCTTTCCATTCTTTTTATTCTTTCATGGTCGTCTTTAATCTTTGTTTCAGCAAGAGAGGCAAATTCTATGAGGGATTCTATTTGTTTTTGCTCATTCTTTATTTTTTCAGAGAATACCTGCTCTGCTATCTCAATTATTGTGTCTGTATCGTAAACTCCTCCTGTTCCTCCCGCCTGTTCATCGTAGGCTCCCTGGTCCATGGGATATTCTCCCTGGTCATATTCCTGATACATTGGAGTTTGCTGCTGGGAATAATCATATTCGCCTTGTTGTGGAGCCTGCATTGGTTGAGGAGAGTAAAACGCCTCCTGTTCATGGCCTATCTCCTGAGTCTTTGGAGTATATAACGGAGAGGAAGACTGTGCAGAAGATTCAGAGTATCCCTGATTGCCGTTCATTATTGAAGGTTCCATCGCATCTCCCTGGGAGGGTTCTGCAGATACCGCTTTTTTTATTTTAACCTGATTAAATGCATCCTCAATTGCTTTTGGAGAAAAACCTCTCTCTTGAAGGTTTTTTGAGATATCTCTTTCAGAAACTCCCTGATTCTGCATATTTGTTACTTCATCTAATATTCCCATTTTTATTGGAGTCTTTAATTGTTTTTTAATTTTTCTAAATCTTCCCTTGTGACAAGTTCCAGGGGCTGGAACATCTTAGCCTGTTTGGAAAGGATTTCAACTTCCTCCTTTTTTGCAAATTTTGAGAATTCCCCTGATGCTGTTTCAAAAAAAGATTTCAACCTTTCAATTTCTCTTTTCATAATCTCAATATCTTTTTTCATTTCAAGAATTGTGCTACGCAGGTCTTCTTTCATTTCAATAAGGTTTTGTCCTATTAGGAGAACCCTGTCTTTTATTATCTGCTGCTTTTCCTCAAGGTCACGGACCTTTGTGCTGGTTTCTGTAAAATATTGATTTTCATAATCCTCTTCAACCATTCACCATAAATGCAAACCTAGTTTAAATTTGTTTGGATTACACAAAATATTTTAAAGTATAATTCATCCTTCTGTATATGCAATTCGAAAAGGATGAGGCGTTATATTCTTCTGAAGTGAGAAGAGAAGGGGGAGAGGATGTTCTTTATGTAAACTATCTTGGGGCTCCATATGTTCCAAGCATATCAGAATATCCTGAGGTTATGGAAAGAACAATTGATTTGCTTATTGAAAATCCAAATGTTTCAAGAATAATATTTGTCCAGCAGAAGAATTACAATTATAATTTTATTGAGACCAGTTATTTGCTGGAGATAGCGCAGCTTTATGTTTCTTTGTTAAAACAAGAGAAGATATTAAGCCAGGAAAAACTCATAACAGGAAATCCAGATTTTTTTCCAAAAAGATACAACGAGGTTTTTTCATTCTTATTTCTTCTCAAGAAAGATCCCATTGGAGCATATTTTCAGCTAAAGAAAACAATACTTGAAGGAAAAATAATTCTGGATAGGATGGGCAACATGTTAAAGGCTGACCAGAAAAATTACATTTCTCTTCTTGAGAAGGTGTTGGACATCTTTTCGAGAACAAGGTTCATGCAGGCTTTTCAGCAACACGCAGGAGAGTACAGAAGAGGGGATAGGGAGATATACAACAGATTTTTCAGACCAGACGTTATTGCAAATTTTACATTTACACGACTTGTTTCAGGGCTTCCTGAAGATGCAGAAATAATCGCTCAATATAATATTTCTAATGGAGAATATGATGAATCTTTAGTTACAATCATGAAGAAAAAGAACGAATCAAAATTTCTTTATCATTTAGTTCCTCCTGAAAATACTCTTACAGAAGATCAAAATTCTCTTTTGAATCTTGCAAGGGGAGTACTTATAGAACACCAACCAAAAGCAGAGGAATTTACAGATACTGAGAGGATAAGGCAGGTATTTATGAACATATCTAAAGATTTGATAAGGGATCTTTCACAGAGCAGAGGAATTAAATTAGATTATTCTTCCCTGAATAAACTTTCAGCAATACTTGTAAGACATACGATAGGATTTGGAATAATAGAAGTTCTTCTACAGGACAAAAATCTTCAGGATATTTCTTTAAATGCTCCCATACCTCAAACTCCCATTTTTGTGATGCATCAGGATTATGACGAGTGTGTGACAAACATCCTTCCAAGTCAGGAAGATGCAGATTCATGGGCTGCAAAATTCAGAATGGTATCAGGAAGACCTCTTGATGAGGCGAATCCAATACTTGACACGCAATTGGAGATAGGAAATCTTCGTGCAAGAATATCAATTGTTCAGGAGCCACTTTCATGTGATGGCCTTGCATATTCAATAAGAAGACACAGGGAAAGTCCATGGACCCTGCCTCTTTTTATAAATAATAAGATGATTAATCCCTTTGCCGCAGGACTTCTCAGTTTTTTGATTGACGGGGCAAGAACAATGCTGGTTGCAGGTACAAGAAGTTCAGGAAAGACTTCTCTTCTTGGGAGCCTTATGCTTGAGATTGTTCCAAAACACAGGATAATTGTAATTGAAGATTCACTTGAACTTCCGGTTGAATCATTGAGAAAGCTTGGATATGATATTCTCAGAATGAAGGTGCGTTCTGCACTTCTCAAAACAACTACTGAAGTTTCTGCTGATGATGGGATAAGGACAAGCCTAAGGCTTGGAGACAGCTGTCTTATAATTGGTGAAGTAAGGAGTGTTGAAGCAAAAGCACTGTATGAGGCAATGAGGGTTGGAGCACTTGCAAACGTTGTCGCAGGAACAATACATGGAGCTTCTCCTTATGGGGTATTTGACAGAGTTGTAAATGACCTGGAAGTTCCAGTAACCAGTTTTAAAGCAACGGATGCAATTGTGGTCTGTAATCCGGTAAAATCTCCAGATGGTTTACATTCATGGAAAAGACTCGTTCAGCTCTCTGAAGTGAGAAAGCATTGGACAAAGGACCCCATGGTGGAAAAAGGTTTTGCTGATTTAATGAAATATAACATTGAAAAGGATGAGATAGAACCCACAGAGGACCTTATAAACGGGGATAGTGAAATAATTAAGAATGTTGCTGCCAACGTAAGAGGGTGGGCAGGAAACTGGGACGCTGTTTATGATAATATTCTTCTCAGGGCAAAAATGAAGAAAGAAATGGTGGACGTTTCAAAAAAAATAAAGAACCCAGATCTTTTAGAATCAAAATTCAATACTCTTGCAAATCACGTTTTCCACAGAATATCTGACGAAGTTATACAAGAGATTGGTCTTCCTCTAGAAAAGAATGTCTTTCCACGCTGGCAGGAATGGCTTAATAAGGAAGTTAAAAAAAGAGTTTTATGAGAGGACGAATTCTAAAGATTTATTAATTCTTTTTATCTTATGTGAATGAAAAAGAGGAGAATATGTCGCAGAATAAAAGACCAAGTGTTGAAGAAATCCTTAAAAAATATGGGAGCAAGATTGAGGGTGAGATAAAAACTACAAATCTTGGAGCGGTTAGAGATAGTAAAGCTTACCTCAAATTCAAAGATGAGTGGGATAGTGACCTTACAGGATATGAAAGATTGTGCAGGACTCTTGGAAGCATAATCAAGTTAACACCTTCTAAAAATGATGAAGAGAGAATACAAAAGTACATTGACACGGCCCATATGAATATAGAACCCTGGCAGGCAATAACTCTTAGTGTGGTCTCATTTGTTATGACTTTCTTTCTTGGAATACTTATTTCTGTTGGATACGCAATGTTTAAGGGGGGATTCAAATTCTTTCCCATAACCTTCTTTTTCCTGATGATGGTCTTTTCAATATTCCTCTTTTATTATCTTAACGATTATCCTTCCAGATATGTTACTAAATGGAGGCTGAAAGCTTCTTCACAAATGGTTCCTGCAATACTTTATGTCGTTGTTTATATGAGGCATACTCCTAATCTTGAAAAAGCAATTGCATTTGCATCAGAACATCTTCAATATCCTCTTGCTCTTGATTTTAAAAAAGTTTTTTATAATGTTGCAATGGGCAAATTTTCAACAATAAAGCAGAGTCTTGACAGCTATCTTGAAGAGTGGAGAGATTATTCTGTAGAATTTATAGAGGCTTTTCATCTTATTGAAAGTAGTTTATATGAACCAGACAAGGCAAGGAGGGTGGCAACCCTTGAGAAATCAATACAGGTAGTACTTGATGGGGTTTATGAGAAGATGCTTAAGTTTACCCATGATGTGAAGGCTCCTTTAACAAACGTGTACATGTTGGCAATAATGCTTCCAATTTTGGGAATAGCACTTATTCCTCTTGCATCCGCAATGATGCAGGGAATGATAAGCTGGACAAGCGTTTTTATATTATATACGATGATAATCCCTTTCTTGGCAATGTTTATGCTTAATAAGATTCTTCTGTTAAGGCCAGGCGGATATGGAGATACTTCATATCTTGAAAAGAACCCTCTTTATCCACAGTATAAATCAAAAACCCCTTTTATTGCAGCCTTCCTTATCTGCCTCCCTTTTTTCATTCTTGGACTTCTTCCGCTTATATTTCAATATACGGGGTTACCTCATGCATTGGGGCTTCAAAATGATTATACCTTTGGGCAACTGGGAATAAATTTTGGGAATTTGGCTGGTCAGAAAATATTTGATTTCCATTGTGTAGGGGGAAGTCTTCCTTCCTGTGCCGGAGGAAAATGGGTTGGACCTTTCGGACCATTTGCGCTCATCCTAAGCTTATTTTTGCCATTGGGTCTTGCATTGTTTTTTTCAATAGCCTACAAAGACCGCACGGTAAATATAATTGAGGAAAGAAATAAAACAAAACATCTTGAGGATGAATTCAATAATTCCCTTTTTCAGATAGGAAATAGGCTTGGAGACGGGGTTCCCCCTGAACTTCTTTTTGGAAAAATTGCAGAATCTTCGAAGGGGCTTGTTTCCGGAGAATTCTTCAGGAAGATAAACTATAATATTCAACAGATGGGGATGAGTGTTGAAAAGGCAATATTTGATTCAAGAAGGGGAGTTATATTGTTCTATCCCTCTGACCTTATTGCAACAAGTATGAGGGTGCTTATTGAATCTTCAAAGAAGGGACTTAAGATTGCTGCAGTCAGTCTCATGAGCATATCAGAGTATGTTAAGAACATTCATAAAATAACTGAAAGGCTAAAAGACCTTCTTGCTGAAATTGTTTCTGAGATGAAGAGCAACATGACTTTTTTAGCACCTTTGCTCTCAGGGATAGTCATAGGGTTGGCAATGATGATTGCTACAATATTAAATATACTTGAAATCTCATTGGGTTCTGCGGATGCTGGGTCTCTGGCCGGAGCAGGGAACATAAGCAACATATTAAGCATTTTTAAGATAGAGACTATGATACCTCCTTATTTTCTTCAGATTGCAATAGGAATTTATCTTATTGAGGTAATTTTCATACTTACAGGAACGCTTGTAACAATAGATTCAGGAGAAGATAAGCTTGAAAGGACAAATAAGATTGGAGAAAACCTAAAGAAAGGAATTGTCTTTTATTTTGTAACTGCGTTAATAGCCGCTCTTGCTTTGTTCATACTCTCCGCTGTTGTCCTGAGTAACGTGTTTTAGGTAAATTTTATTAACTCTATTTTTTTT
>CAZFSJ010000008.1:9536-10029 GCA_964521605.1 Candidatus Woesearchaeota archaeon | reverse complement strand
CCACCCAAAATCCTTAAAAGCATAATTTCTTTAATAAACATATGAGACAGAAAAAGAGGTTCCTTCTTTTTATAGGATTCTTTGTTATTGTGTATTTTCTTCTCAATTATTTTCTCATATACAACATTTTCAAGTCAGTGGGGCTTCATAGGGGAATTGTGTTTTACATTGTTCTTCTTGCCCTTTCCCTCTCCTATCCCCTCACAATAGCTGCTGAAAGATACAAACCTGGAATGCTTACAAAAACATTTTACAGGATTGCATGCATATGGATGGGAATTGCGTTTTTTTCATTCATTGTATTTGTATTGTATGAATTCTTTAATGTGTTCTTTTACATGGACAGGAAGGTATTTTCTCTTGTTGCCCTTGGACTTATAGTTATTCTCTCCGGAGCTGCACTTATAAATGGAAAAAGAATAAGACTGACAAATATTGTTCTTCCTGTAAAAGGTTTGAAAAAAGACCTGAGGATTGTGCAGTTAAGTGATTT
>CAZFSJ010000008.1:0-9526 GCA_964521605.1 Candidatus Woesearchaeota archaeon | reverse complement strand
CGAAGAAAAATATCTTGAGAGGGTTGTAAAGATAGTGAATGATGTTGACCCTGACGTCGTTGTAATGACTGGGGATTTGGTTGATGGGAGCACTTCAATGACAAAAGAACTTGTGAGTCCCCTAAACAGGATAAAGGCTCCTATTTACGGGATAATTGGAAATCACGAACGTTATGAAGGGCTGAAAAAGATATATCCTATTCTTAAGAGCACAAAGATAAAATGGCTGAGAAACCAGAAAATAAGATTCAAGGGGGTTGATATGCTGGGGGTTGATTATCACGAATCAAGAAAAAAAGCGCTTGAGACTCTTGACAGGGTAAGGTTCAATAGGAAGCACGTCAATATACTGCTTTATCATGCTCCCATCTTTAAACTTAGATATTTGGAGAAAAAAGGAATAAATCTCCAGCTTGCGGGACATACCCATGCAGGACAGATATTTCCTCTAAATCTTCTTCTGAAGTTCTTTTACCCCTATCCAAGGGGATTCTTTACTTCTGGAAATTCCAGTGTTTTTGTCTCTGTGGGAACAGGTACATGGGGACCTCCCATGAGGCTTGGTTCTGTGAGTGAGATTGCAGTGATTGATTTGAAGAGCATTTGAAAAGATACACATATTTGAGTTTCTTTTATTTACCTGTAATATGCGTTTGTTAATACTTGCTGTAGTTTAATATGGTTGATTTGTCAGTTAATGAGTGTTTAGTGTAATTTAATGCATGAATAGGCTTATAAACCCACAAAAATTCTTTAATTTGAAAGAGAAATATATAAGGGTAGCCTTGAGGTGGAAAGTATATTATAAGAATTGAAAAATGGAACAATTTACAAAATTAGGATTAAACAAAGAAATAGTGGATGTGCTGGAAAAGCTTGGTTTTAAAACTCCTTCTGAAATTCAGGAAAAAGCAATACCTTTTGCAGTTAAAGGAAGAGACATAATAGGAGGTTCTATGACCGGCAGCGGAAAAACTCTTGTTTTTGCCTCTGCAATAATTGAAAATTTAATACCTTCTGGAAATATTCAGGCTCTTGTGCTGACTCCTACGAGAGAGCTTGCAGAGCAGGTTGGGACAGCAATAAGAAAATTTGGAAAGAACAAGCATCTTAAAGTTGCTGCCGTGTATGGGGGGGTGGATATGGGAAAGCAGACACGGGAGATGCATGGAGCTGATGTGATTGTTGCAACTCCTGGAAGGCTTATAGACCATCTTAACAGGAGAACAGCAAGACTGGACAATGTAAAGTTTCTTGTATTGGATGAAGTTGACAGAATGTTTGATATGGGATTCAGAAAAGACGTAGAGATGATAATAGGAGAGTGTCCAAAAAAAGACAGACAGACAATGATGTTCTCGGCTACAATCTCAAGCGACATAGATTATCTTTCAAAGAAATACACAAAAAATCCTGTTGAGGTGGCTGTAAAACATTATGTGGATGCTTCAAGGCTTTCCCAGGTGTACTATGATGTTCCTGACAATAAAAAATTCTCTCTTTTGGTGACGCTTCTTAAAGAAGAGAACGCAAATTTGGTAATGGTGTTTTGTAATACAAGGAGAAATGCAGAATTCGTTGTTGATAATCTTGTGAGATCGGGAATAAATGCAAGAGCAATACACGGAGGAATAGATCAGACAAAGAGAATAAAAGTGCTGGATGATTTTCATTCTAATAAGGTAAATGTTCTTGTGTGCACTGATGTCGCTTCACGTGGATTGGATATAAAAAATGTTACCCACGTGTATAATTATGAGGTTCCCTCCGATTCAAAGGATTATGTGCACAGAATAGGAAGAACTGCAAGAGCAGGAAAGGATGGAAAGGCAATCACCATTCTCTCAAGCAGGGATTATGATAATTTTAGGAATCTTTTGGATAGGGAGAACATAAAGATAACAAATGAAAAGCTTCCAGAGATAAAACATGTAAGAATAAATATTGATTCAGGAAGAGAAAAAAGAAGATTTAATGGAAGGAATAATAGAGGAAATTCAAGAGGAAATATGCAAAGAAGGGACCATGGTAACGGGAGAAGTAGTGGAAGAAGGGAAGGGAATTCAGGAAGGAGTAATTACGGAAGAAATACTGGGAAAAGAAGATAATTAATATTTATTTTCAATGCCATAAATACTTATAAATTCCTTTTGATGGATATTTTTATGAATGTAAAGGTAAAAAGGATTGGTCCCAGAGGGAAGATTGTAAGGACAGAAGGTCTCGGAGAGATTGATGACGTGGTTATAAATGAGAATCTTCTTGATCCTGATAATGCTTCTGTATCTCTTTTTTTCCGCGGTGAAGGTAGTTCAGGAATAATTGAACTTACTTCAAGGGAGATGGAGATGCTGAATAAAGAAATTTCTTCAAAGTTGCATCTGTTTAAGGGAATAAGTGTGTTAAAATTTAAAAAATAAATCGGGATAAGCTATAAAAAGCAATTTTACTTATTTTAAAAATGAATTTAAGTCTTATTCCAGATATTCTTCACCTTATAAAAGGGCATGATTTTGCGGGTGTTTTGCAGTTTCTTCAGACAAGTGGATATGGTATAATGTTCCTTCTTATGCTTATAGAGGGGCCTATTGTAACTTATGTTGCAGCATTTGCAGTCTCATTGGGAATCTTCAATATATTTTATGTGTTCATACTTTCATCTCTTGGAAATTTCATAGGAGATGTTGTGCTGTTTTTCATAGGAAGAGTGAGCAAAAAAAAGAATATTGAGAGGTATGAATCACGTTCTCTCACTCCGACAAAAATGAGCAGGCTTAAGAATTATCTTGAGAAAAATCCAGGAAAAACCTTGGCTGTGATAAAGTTTACTCCTTTTCTTCCTATTCCAGGTCTGCTTCTTGCAGGTTCTTCTGATATGGAATTAAGGAAGTTTTTGGGATTTTCTTTCATATTCAGTATGTCTTCTGCATTGACTATGATGATTCTTGGATTTTATTCTGGAGTTGCATTCCTTACAATTGCAAAATATGTAAAGTATATGGAATATCTTATCCCTCTTACAATATTATTGATAGTGTTTGTGTTTTGGCTTGTTAAGTTTGTTTCAAGGAAGATATCAAACAGGCTTGAGAAGATTTAAGATTAATTATTTAATTTCTTCCTGTTTATTTCCATAATATCTGAATATTTCTCTGCTACTTCTTTCAGGACTTTTTTCCAGGGATGATAGAGAGTCTTTCGTGCATTACTGCCGGCTTTTTTTAATAACCTGGGATTTTTCATAATATAAATTATTTTTTCTGAAAGATCAGAAGGGGAGACTTTTATTGTGAAACCATTTACTTTGTCTGTTATGGGTTCTGCAGCAGAACTCCCTTCTATTAGGACTGAGGGAAGGTAAAATGCTGCTGCTTCCTGAACTGTCAAGGGGGAATTATCGTATTTTGAGGGGAAGATGTAAAGGTCTGCTGCTGCATACATCTCTTTCAGCTTTTCCCTTTCAAGTATAAGTCCTGTGAACCTGACATTCTCCTTAAGATTATTGTCTGCAACAAATTTTTCCATTTCTTCTTTGGCATATCCTTCACCAACAAATATCATTTTGAACTTTTCTCCTTTGTCTTTGAGTATTTTCAAAGCTTCAAGTATTATTTTTACTCCCTTTTCCCATCTGTGCTGCCCCACAAAGAGAAGGATAAAATCTTTCCTCTCTTCTCTTATTTTGTCTGAAAGAGCTTTTTCTTTTAATTTTTTTATCTGTTTTTTGTCAACGTCAATATCACATCCATTTTTCACTATTTCGTATTTCCCTTTGAATCCATATTTTACGAGCTCTTTTCCAGTTGAATCGTTTGGGACCCAGACTACATCTGCTTTGTTGTAAAAAGAAGAAACATACCGTAACATTATTCTTACCAAAAAATCAGCCTTTAGAACTTTCCTGAAATCTTCTTTCCATTTTGTATGAAAAGTGGTTATATGGGGAATATTTTGGTGTTTACTTATTCTTGATGCAAGATGTCCTGAGAGAAAAGGAGAATGACTATGAACAATATCAAATTTCATGTTCTTTATTTTCCTGTAAAAAAAAGGATTAAGCTGGGGGATGCCTATTCTGTAGGGACGCATTCCAGGCACAGGTATTGAGGGGAAAAGATGGGATTTATATCCTTGTTTTTTATATTTTTCCAACCCAGGTGCCACAAGAGAAGATTCAAAACCCATATCTGAAAGGGATTTTGCATAATTATGGGCAACTATAAGTCCTCCATCCATTGTTGGAAAGTAGGAATCAATAAACTGGCATACTTTCAATTTTTTTGATTTAACCATGCTATATTTATAAGAAATCTGGTTTTTTATTAATATCTATATTTATTACATTTTTGGGGATAAAGATAATTTACCAAATATCCAAATCTTTTCTTTTTTCCTCTTCTTTTGGTTCTGGAAATGGATTAATTTTCTTTGAGAGTATTTTTTCAGTGAGTTTTTCATCTATCTGTATATTCCATTCAGGGCATATTGATTTGTATTCACACCATTCACATAGTATTGATGTTCTTGATATGAACTCTCGGGTGTTTTCTATCCGTTCTATGAGGTCCTTTGTTTCCTGTTTTAGGTTCTCAAGCTGTTCTTGGGTCCTTTTTGAAATTATATCCTGATTATGGGCAAGATAATGCCATATAAGGACAACTTCTTTATCCTCCCCATAGGTTTCTTTTATTGCTATTGAGTATAATGCAAGTTGCCTGTCTTCATCCATCTTCTCCTGAGTTGGGAGAGTATTAGCTGTCTTATAGTCGTGTATTTCGTATTTTCCTGTCTCAATGTTATGAACAAGCCTGTCAATGAATCCTTTTATCTGGATGTCTTCATCCAAATCTATAATTATCTGCTTTTCACATTCGATTGTCCCGTCTTTGAAAGGATAATGTTTTTGGAAGTAATCTGCAAGAAACTGTATTCCCTTGTTAAGATAATCTCTTTCAGTGAACTGTTTCTTTACAATAAGTATGTTCTCAGAGTAACCCTTTTGCCAGGCCTCAATGTAATGCTGGATTATATCATCCATTGAAGGGGGGTTTTTTTCTGGATTGTCTTTTACAGTGTTATACACCCATTCAAGAGTGTCATGAACTGATGTCCCAAGATGGGCTTCAATGCTTTTTTCAATCTCAGGTTTTATCTTGTCAATATACCTGAATTTGTATTTAAGGGGGCATTGTTCAAATGTTGAAAGTTTTGAATGTGAATATACTCTTTTTTTCATGCATGCAAAAAAGAAAAAGGGGTTATAAAGATTATGGGGTTAAATTAAAAGGATTATGAATAAGAGGTGAATTTACCGGAATTATATCCAAAACCATTTTTCTCTGCTATTTCTTTTATCCTATTATCGTAGTTTTTTGAAAAAGAAGTGAGAATTATCTTTCCTTCTTTTTCCTCCAGTCTAAATGTAGGGGAATTTCTGAATTGATACCATTTTTTCGGCATCATACCAAAGTATATGTCTATTTCTCGTTCTGGCATTATACTTTTACCCCTAATTTTTCTTGCTGTAAGTTGTTTTTTTGGGGTTGATAATTCTTCACATATTTCCCAGGTTTTTTTAGCTAAATTTGTCATAATGCCTTTTATTTAGGGTAGTTTATAAGAATTATTATATTTAATCTTAATTATTGTCTGTTTCAGTGTTATTTGTAGAAGCATTTGTGAGTAAATCTCTTGCGAGGAATCCCCACCATCTTGTCTTTGTTTTTATTATCTGACCTGTCTCCGCATCAATATCATACTGGAGCTTTTCCTTTACAGGTATTATCCAGAATAGTCTTGCTTTCTTTTTTCCCTGTATATAATAATATCCATCTTCTCCGAGAGTCATGTTTTCATCTGTGAAATTTATTTCCCTTGTCCTGTTTCTTTTCTGGTCTCTTTCCATTAGATGTTCCTGTATCCTTTCTCTTATTTGGTCCGGAAGGAGTATCTCTTTTGTAACATTTCCATTGAATACTCCCACAAGTTTTCCATCGGATTTATATAAAGTAACATTTGTTGACATGTTTGTGTTTTTCACCTGAACAATCACATTACCTGATTTTCCTGCAAACACTGTCATGACTCTTGTTCCATTATCCAATTCACATTTGACTGTTGAACCAGAACAAGCGCATTCTTCAGGACATTCTGACTGGTTGCTGTAGTAAGCATGTATTCCTTGCATATTTGTTGTTCCAGCGACTCTTTTTTCGAGACAGGAATTTGCATCTTCATTCCAGGATTCATACCCTTTATTCCTGCAGCATTGGTTTCTGGAAGCGGGAGGTAAGGATACACATGAATCTCCAACTTCAATCACATCCACTCCATTTGTTGTTCCAGCGACTCTTTTTTCGAGACAGGAATTTGCATCTTCATTCCAGGATTCATACCCTTTATTCCTGCAGCATTGGTTTCTGGAAGCGGGAGGTAAGGATACACATGAATCTCCAACTTCAATCACATCCACTCCATTTTCTCCTATGCATGTGAAGTTTTCTTCATCCCAACCTTCATACCCCTTGTTTATGCAACATTCATTCTGATAACCGGGGGTTACAGTTCCGCATGAAGATCCTACAACGGGCTCATCTGTAGTAGAGTTGTTTACACTGACTGATGTGGTATAAAGTGTTGGAGAAGGTTTTTCTGTTTCTGCAATTATAAATCCTGCAATTCCAATTATAAACATTGAAATGAACAAAATCATGATTACTCTTTTCATATTTTATATACGGTAAACTTATTTATAAAAGTTTTTATGGGTTCAAAAGAATTAGAAGTATCAGATTATCTCACCAAATCCAATAAGTCTCCAGTGGGTGTTTATATTTCTTGCAATTCCTGCATTGTCTCCTTTGAGCGCAATTATGGGTATGTTTAATGAGAGTTCAATTGAATCTTTAGATATTTTCTCAACCATCCCGAGGGTTATGGTTGTGTTGACAGAGAGCATAAGAACCTCTTTGGTTTTTATTGGCTCTACCTTTTGTTGTTCTTCCATTCCAAAAACTTCCTCAAAAAGTTTTGTCTTCATTGTTAATTTATGGGTTATCTCGGGAAGATTTCCTTTAAGGGAAACAACACACCCGTTCATTGAATCTGCTTTTGTAAGGAAGGGGTCTAATGAGGTTTCAATTGATATGCTTGCCCCTGGAGTTATCTCCTGAACGTTGTCTTTTCCTTTGTGAAGAGAGATTATTTCTGCAGTGAGTGTTTGGTATATTGTCTGGTTGTTTTTCTTTAGATTGAGTCCAGGTTTTATCTCAATTTCATCTCCTACTTTTAATTTTCCTTTTTTTAGTATCCCTCCAAGAACTCCCCCTTTTATGTTTGGAATTTCCGTTCCTGGCCTGTTTATGTCAAAACTTCTTGCAACAAGGAATATTGGTTTTGATTCAATATCTCTTTTGGGTATTTCAATCCTGCAGAGTTCCTCAAGTATCTTGTCAACATTTATTCCCTGCTGTGCTGATATGGGGATTATTGGAGAATTTTCTGCAATTGTTCCTTTTATGAACTCTTTTATTTTTTTGTAACTTTCAACAGCTTCTTCTTTTGAGACAAGGTCAATCTTATTCTGGACTATTATTATGTTTTTTATTCCTTTTGCCTGGAGAGCCATGAAGTGTTCTCTTGTTTGGGGTTTTATTCCTTCATTTGCAGCGATTATAAGGAGTGCCGCGTCTATTACTGCTGCTCCTGAAAGCATGTTTGCCATGAGCATCTCGTGTCCAGGAGCATCTATGAAAGAGACGTATCTTTTGGGAGTTCCTTTGGTTGTATTATAATTGTTGTCTGAATCCTTGTAGATTGTTATTTCAGAATATCCTAATTTTATTGTTATTCCTCTTTTGAGTTCTTCAGAATGGGTGTCTGTAAACTTTCCAGTGAGCTTGCTCAAAAGGGTGGTTTTTCCATGATCTATATGGCCAACAACACCAACGTTTATTTCAGGAATATTTTCAGTTTTTGTCATGTAAAAAGGTTAGAGAGGGGAGTTTTTAAGGGTTTTCCTGTTGTTCAATGAGAATTATCTTTACTCAGAATGTTTTGCATACTTAATTCCAAGTATTTTCTTTGGAAAAGAAGTAATCTTGTTTACAGTGTAATCTATTGTATATTCTGTTCCAATTTTTAGGGTGTCTGGTTTTCCCGCAATAACTAAATCAGGATTATCTTGTCTTACTTCCTTTATTTTATCATCAAAAACCAAATAGGCTTTACCTTCTTCTTTATCTATGGTGTATCCCTGATAGGTGCTTGTGATTTCTTTAACCTCCCCTGTTTCACATCTGGGAATTGCTAAAAAAGCCCCTATGCCCAAAGCACTTGCTATAAGTAATTTCTTTCCTAAATCTTTATTTATTTTTCCGCTTTTTTCCATAAAAATTGTGAGATAGGGGTGTTTATAAATCTTTCTATTTGTTGTTTCTAAATAGGAGTAACAATATTAAAATAATCATTTTGATGGGATTTTCTTTTGAATGTATGTTTATTCTTCAAATTGCGGGGAGAAATATGCTTTATCGGTTTTATAAATTTTTTAGGAAAACTTTTTCACCAAAATTTTATTGTGCAGGAGTTTCTTCTTCCTTTTTTGGTGCAGCAAATATCTCTGAAAGCTTTTTTGGTCCTTCTTTTATGAGTTTAAGATTTATCTGTGTTATTGCAGGTGAAATAACTTTTCCACGCACAGTTTTTCTTAATCTTAATCCTGATGGAGTATAGTTTGAACGTTTTTTCTTGCCTTCTCTTTTTGGTCTTTTATGCATTCCTTTTCCATAGGTAAGAAGAACTTTCTTAAGACCAATTCCTTCAACTCCTTCCATTGATGTAAAACCAGATTTATCACTTGTTCCTCTTATCTCAAATTCGTATCCTTCAAAGTCCTTTGAGATATCTTTTCCAGAGATTGTCTCTCCAAGAGACTTTCCAACAAGTTCTTCTGACTCTACTTCCAGTTTGTAGGTCTTTCCTTCTTTAGTGCCTATGTTTATTTTGAATGGCATGTAATTTACATTGAAAAATGGTTTTTAAATCATTCGTTTTATGCAGGGAGAAGCTTTTTAAACCAATTATTATTATCTTGTCTGTAGAATAAGATTATAAACAGTTAAGTATTATATGTAAAGTGGGAAAAAATATTAAGAAAGATTATAAAAAGAGTTTCTCAAAACCTTTTGATTCAAAGCACAAATTTGTGAAATCTTCAGTACTTTCCAATGTACGTGCTCCTGAGAAGAAGATAGAAGAGATAGATGGAACCAAAGGAAGCGTATCAGTTATTGGGCATGTAAACAGGATAGTTCAGACAGGAGGACCAACTATATTTGAGGTAAGTGATGGAACAGGGGCTCTTTCACTAAAAGGATTCATAAAACCAGGTGTCAGGGCTTATCCTGACATTGAAGAAGGGATGATAATAAGTGCAGTTGTTGAAATTGGTGAGTTTCAGGGAGAGATTGAGGGTGAGATAAAATCAATAAAGATTATGGATGAATCAGGAAGGAAGAGATTCCTT
>CAZFSJ010000007.1:0-10614 GCA_964521605.1 Candidatus Woesearchaeota archaeon | reverse complement strand
ATTTAAACTTTCCCCTCTCCTCCTCCTTCAAAAACCCTCTCATAAACCCCAAAATCATCCTCACTAAACAGCACCAGCCTGACTTCCCTAATCCCCTTTGATTTGTAATTATTCAAAACCCTCTTTACTATCTCAGCTGATTTTTCAATGGAGCACCCATAGGCTCCAGTGGATATTGCTGGAAAAGCAATTGTTTCACAATTATTTTCCTCTGCTAATCTTAAGCAATTAACATAGCATTTTTCCAGCAGATTAATATCCTGAGAATAGCATCTTGGACCAACTGTATGAATTATTATTTTTGCCGTCAAATTATATGCCTTAGTTAATATGGCCTCTCCTGTTTTAAGCCCCTCTGGAATTTTTTCCCTTCTTAATTTAACGCACTCTTCCTGCAAAGATTTCCCTGCTGCCCTCCTTATTGCCCCATCAACTCCTCCTCCCATGAGCATTCCTGAATTTGCAGCATTTACAATTGCATCAACCTTTATCTTTGTAATATCTCCCTGAATTATTGAAATTTTCATGCCATTCATTTCCAACTATTTTTCCTATCCCACCAATTCCTTCAGCTTCTTCCCAGGTTCCCTCGCCTTTGTTATTGCCGATGACACGGCAATCCCCGAAGCCCCAAGCTTCATTGCAATCCTCACGTCATCCCTCGTGTGAATTCCAGCCCCCACAAGAAATTTCATCCTTATTTTCTTTTTTATATTTTTTATAAGCTCTGGCTTCTCAGTTGAAACGGACTTTTTCCCTCCCACAAGCTCAGGAGGTTCAATCGCAATGTAATCTGGTTTTAATTTTTGAATCTTCTCCGCTTCCCTTATTGTGCTTGCGAAGATTAGGGTTTTTAATTTAAGCTTTTTGCATCTTTCAATTGTTTTCTTCAACACCTCAAAGCTTAATTTGTGCTCAGAATGATTAAGGAAAGTTCCAACAGCTCCATCTTTTTTTACAGCTTCTGGAAGAATGTAACCCGTATTGCGGCCAGGTTCAAAATAATCAACGTGCTGCGCGTAAACCTTGAGTTTAGTTTTCCTTGAAATCTCATAAACATCGCTTGCCTGAACCCCTATTATAATTCCCCTATCAACCTTTTCAATTTTCTTAGCAATTCTAACTGATTTCTCCCCCTGCTGGTATGTTTTAAGATTTATAACTACTATTGGTTTCATTTTATCTCCCTTTTTTAAGCAGTATGTATTCTGCATGACTCCACCCCAGAGGTGTTGCCCAATATACCATGTTCCTATGGTTTATTATTTTTACTGATTTTTCCGCTCTCTTCATCTCATTTATAATCCTGTTGTTAAATTCTATCTCTTTTCCTTTCCATTCTTCATATTCTTCTTTTCTGGCAATATGTTCAGGAAGGAGATTTTTTGATTCCTTTGCTATTTTTCCTATCCAGTTCATGCATTCTTTGTATTCTTTTTTCATTCCAAGTTTTTTATAAAATCCTGCCACAATTAAAGTAAATGCACACCAGCTTCCGCTTCCTCCTGAATACCAATGCCAATCATCACACACCTCAAATTTTCTAAACCTTCTAAATCCTCCTATATCCTCTTCCCAGAGGTATTTTCTTAAATAAACAAGCGTGTTTTTCAGTATTTTCCTATCATCAATAAGGCCAAAATAAAAAGGAGACAACTGGCTTATATCAGGAATGTTCCTAAAATTTGTGTTCTTAATAAAAACCCCCAACTTTTTATTAAACATCTTTTTTACTATCTCTTTTTTCAAATCATCTGCTTTTGCAGTCCACTTCACGGCTTCTTTTTTATGTCCCAATGCCTCTGCCATCTTTCCTGCGTCATACAATCCTCTGCAACATGCACAATTACACCATATTTCATACCCATTTTCCAGTTTTTTAAATTCATGAACACTTCTGACTGTTCTCACAAGTCCAGTACGGGAATAGGAAAATATGAGTTCAACGGTCTGTTTGACAAGGGGCCACATATTTTCAATAAATATCTCTTTCCCATTGTGCAGATAGGTATCATAAATCCCCTGCAACAACAATCCTTCATTATCATTTTGATTTACCCTTGTTACAGCAGGCAAACCATTTGAATTGTATCTTTGAAATATCTCTTTATAATCCTGGACTTTTGAATACTTCTTCATAAAATAATAAAATTTCTCTGAATTAGTTGTCTTTCCAAGAGCATTGAAAGCCTTTGTTACTATAACCGCATCTCGCGTATACACATAAGGATAAGCCCCCTCTCTTGGACTTGCAAGTATTCCTCCGTTTTTAAGCTGCAAACTTTCAATCACTTTTATGCTTTTATCAAATAAATCCATTTTAAATTAAATCAAGATTATGAACCTCTCAAAAAGAGAAATTATAATCCTGCCCCGCTTTTTTACTATATATTGTTAAAACCTGCAATTCCTCTTTTCCTGTGTTAATTAATCTATGCCCTGCGTTTTTTGGAATGCTATAAACTTTGTTTTTCCTTAGATTAATTCCTCTCTTCACACTTCCCTTTTTAATCAAAAGAGTCCCCTTTCCTTTTATAAGAATATACAATTCCCCAACAGGTTTTTTATGTTTGTGCCCCTTTGTCATATAGAATTCCTTCCCTATCTTCCCGGGATTAATTACTGTTAATCCATATTCAAAATCCCCAAAATCTTTTATATACACTTTATAGATAACAGGGTTGCCTTTTATCTTATCTCTGAACCTCTCAGACATCTCATTGTATTTTCTTGTCTTTATCCTGTCATAAAATTCTTTTAAATTATAAAAATCAATTTCAAGCCTATCTTTCATTTCCTTCCCCAAATTATCTTCTTTATCTTCTTTGTTATGTCCAAAGGATTATCGCTCTGCCAGACGTTTCTTCCTATTGCTAAACCTATACAACCCGCCTCCATTATCTCCTTTACTTTCCCCAGAAGCTCTTTCTCTTTTTCCTTAAACCCCCCTGCCACAACAACCTTTGCTTTTCCCGCGGACTTCACAGCCCATTGCAAATCCTCTTTCTTACCAACAAATTGTATCTTTATTATGTCTGCCCCAATCTCAAGACCCGTTCTTGCGGCGTATTCCATTAATTCTGCTTCCGTCTTTTTTGAAGCAGCCAAAGATTTCCCACGGGGATATATCCAGGCAATCACTGGCATTCCCTTCCTATGCGCTTCCACCTGTATCTTCTCAAACTCCTGCATCATCTCATCTTCATATGCGCTTCCAAGATATATTGTATATCCAACTGCAGCTGCCCCAAGTTTTCTTGCTTCCTCAACGGTGCATAATTGCCTTGAAACTGGCTCTCCCTTAAACAGGTTTGTTTTTCCATTAAGTTTTACAATCAAAGGAACCCTGCTTTTTTTTATCTCAGAATTATATTTCTCCGCAATCCCCTTTTGAAATATAATCCCATTGAATTTGCCTTTCTTAGCAATATCTATTATATAATTGGGGTCCACGTTCTTTATGTTAAAGTCAGTTGGACCATGTTCAAGACCCTGATCATATGCCAAAAATAGGGCCTTTCCCTTCCTTGTTAGCTTATTAAGATTTATTTTCATTTTAATTTCATCCTCAAAAGATTATTTTTAGCACCAAAGTGCTGTATGACTGATTCAGATTCTTTCAATCCCAATTCCAGGGATTTCTCTATTGTAAAACCTGCAATTTGCCCCCCTACGAATCCAGATGCAAATGCATCTCCGGCTCCCGTCCTTTCAACCACCCTTATGTTTTTATGGGGAATTAAAGAATATTTCCTATTTCCATCATAGCAGCTTATTAATTTGTTCTTATCGGTTATGACAACTATCCCCTTTGTAAGGGAATACAATCCCCTAAGAGTGTCTTTTTCTCTTATGTTATTCTTCCTAAGCAACATCTCCCCCTCTTCCTTATTTAAAATAAGAATATCCGTTATTTTAAGAAGAGAATTTAAATTAAGACTTTTTATCTGATAACTGCTTGGATTGAATGCAATCTTTGTTCCTTTTTCCTTCATCCTTAGGGCTAATTTCTTCTGAGTTTCAAAACTCTTCCCAAGAAGAGAGCTAAAATAAAGCCATCTTGTTTTAAACTTCATTATATCTGAAGGACTTATTTCATCACTTGCCCCCTTATAGGTTAAGATTGTTCTCTCCCCTCCCTTACTATCAAGTATTGCGGAATAACCTGTCAATTCTCCTTTTACAACCCTTCCAAGGAATTTTACTCTTTCTTCCCTAAGCATTTTAAGAATTCTATCTCCATTCTCGTCTTTTCCAAGCTCAGATATGCATCCTGTTTTAAGACCAAGTCTGGAAAACGCAACGCTTGTATTCGTTCCCGCACCCCCAACGTCAAACTTTAGTTTTTTTATAAGAATCTTCTCCCCAACCGGATAATGCATAAAACCTTTTGTCTCAGATATGTCCGTATGTATAAATACATCAACCACTGCAGAACCAAAACTTACAACATCAAATTTCATTAAATCATATTGCCTCTTTTATCTCTGTAGAAAGATTTATTTAATTAAAAACTTTCCTGTTACAAACAATGGACAAAAAAAAGATTCTTGTTATCGTTGCACATCCTGATGATGAGACAATCTGGGTAGGGGGAACCCTTCTAAAATCAAAGGATGACAAGACCATAATCTCTCTCTGCAGGAAGAATGACAAGGATAGATATCCAAAATTTATGAAAGCTTGCAAACTTCTTGGCTCAAAGGGGTATATTTTCAATCTGGATGATACAGAACAAGGTTATTATAAGAAGATTTCATCAGGCCAGATAATAAAAAGAGTCCTCAAGGTAACAAAGAACAATAAATATGATATTATTTACACCCATGGAAGCAATGGAGAATACGGAAACCCCCGTCATTTGGACGTGCACAAAGCAGTGAATGAAATGCTTTATAAGAAAATGCTTCATGCAAAAAAAGTTTTTTATTTCTCCTACGAAAAAAGAAAAAATAATTTTCAGGGCTACGCAACATATAACTCAAGCGCAGATAAGCTTATAAAATTAAAAAAACCTTACATTAAAATGAAAAAAAGATTGATTAGGGAAATCTACGGATTTCAAAGAGGGGGTTTTGAGGAAAAGTCCTGCAAAGATGTGGAGGCATTTGATATTAGAACATAGAAAGTTAAAATGAGATGCCTTTTACTTTATCCGTATCCTGTAGAACCTGATGGAGTGAGTCTTCAGGGACATTATTTGGCGCTTGGACTTAAAAATCTCGGAGTGGATGTCATACAATGTCATTACAAAGAAAGTATTCAAAAAGAGTTTTACCTAAAGTATCTAAAGCCAGACTTTGTTCTTGGTATTGGTTTCTGGGGAAACGTTCCGGAAATACTTCTTGATCCTCAAAAACACGGTCTCACAGTCATCCCCTGGTTTAACGCAGATGGATGGGTAGCAAACTATCGCGAAGAGTTTGAAAAACTCAAATTAATGTTCACAACAAGCGCATGGGTAAGAAGCATATACGAACGTGATGGGGTTGATGTGTCAAAAATAATTCCAATGCACATTGGAATAGACACTGAACTTTTCAAGCCAAACCCAAACAAGGAAGAAAACCTTAATCTAAGAAGAATGCTTGGAATAAGAGACGAAGATGTTATGATTCTTACAATAGGAGGAGACGTAACCTCCAAAGGAGCCCAGGAAATGATAAAAGCTCTTGCTGAAATAAATAAGGAATTTAAGAACTGGGTGTACGTGTGCAAATCCTGGCCAAGCGAATGCGCTGAAAAGTGGAGAGAATTTGAAGAAGACCTTGCAGATTTGCTTGGTATACGTGATAAGATAATTTTTATGGACGATACTTTCTCCCCAGACTTCATGGTGAACATGCTCAATGCCTGCGATATATATGCTGCTCCCTCAAGAATAGAAGGATTTGGAATGATACAGGTTGAAGCGATGGCCTGTGGAAAACCAGTCGTCTCAATAAATGTAGGAGGCCCGGCAGAAACAATTCTCCACAACAAAACAGGATTCCTTGCAGGAGTTGCGGAAGAAGTAAGACTTACGGAAGAATGGGTCTATCCACACATGGGATTTGAAGAGCAAAAAAAGATAAGATTCGATACTCCAAAGACTTTTGGCTACAGGGCAAATGTTGAAGACCTTAGGAAATACACCCTTAAACTTCTCACAGACCCTCAGCTCAGGGAAGACATGGGAAAAGCAGGTCGCGAACACGCCGTTGCAAACTTTGATTACAACGTAATAGCAAAAAGAATGCTTGACATAATCAAAGAAAAGATTGAGATTAATTAATTCCCTACGGGCTTCAGCTTTTTAAGAATTTTATTCAAACTTTCTTTCTTTTAACTGATTCATACGCCCGAACGTACATTCCAGCTTCCCATGCCTGAAGATTTCCATGATGCTGTTTTGTTATCGGGTTTGTCCATTCAGGAAAGTTTCCATTCAGATTTCTTTCAGCAAGTTTCTCCAATTCTTCCTCTCCATTTTTACCAGTGCAAGAACATAAAATCCTCCAATAAATCCCCATATCCCTCCGTTGCTGTAATGATTGGGAGTTCCTGCATCGCAATCAAGATAATAATCCTGCCAGTATTTGCTCTTCCTGTCAATGGGAGGATAGATTGTCTTCAAAGCATAGGGTTTGTTAATTTTATTTTTTTCAATATAATCAAGTATCCTATTGGCTCTTTTTTTGTCTGCCAAATCAAAAACTATCGCAAGGACATTTCCAAGAGAATCAAACCACTCTCCTTCCTCCTTGTATTGTCCGTGATTTTTCCACCTGTAGGCAATATAATACTCTCCATTCCAAAGCCCGTCATCTTTATTTTCATTTACAATCTTCTTCAGCTTTTCTGCTTCTTTCTTCTTTCCTTCCAAAGTAAGAACCCTGTAATACAAAGCTTCAGAATTTATTGTATAACCATATCTGTGAGGAAATGCATCCTGCCAGTCAGAAGTTGGCAATTGAGTTATCATTCCCAATTCCCCAGTGTCCTGACATGCCAGCCACTTTAAGGCTTTGTCAATCCACTTTCTGTTTTTTCTCAATATCCCCCTATCATTATATCTCCGGCTGTAAACGTGATTTCCAATTATGAACCACATTGATGAATCAACTGTCTTAAAATCCACGTGCGCTGTTCTATCCTCCCACTTGTCCACGCAATTGGGTATCTGACCATTTGGGCTTTGATTTTTTCCAAGAGTGTTTATGCTCGCTAAAAAAGACCTTTTCAAAGATTCGTCCTTCACAAGGCTGGCTCCCAAACTTGCAGTCATTGAATCTCTTGACCAGACAGCATTGTATCCTTTTTTACCTGCAGAAGCATAAAAACCATTCCTAGTTACGCACTCCCTAAGGCATTCCACCGCCTTCTCATATGCTAAATAAGTTTTGTTTTTAATCATCTTGCCTTCCTCAGTTGATTCATTATGCTCTTAAGAGATATCTTCCTCACACTTGTCACTGTGTCTCTTCCACCTGAATAAACCAAAAGATCTTTTCCATTCTTGTCTATAACAACTCCTGTGGGAAAAACCACTCTTTTTTTCTGGTATAATTGCAACTCATATTCCTGGTCTGGAAGTATTATTGGGTCGGATTTTGCCAGCAATCTTCTTGGATTCTTTAAATCAAAAAGCGCAGCAGAACCTGAATAGGTGTAAAAACTCTTATCGTCTCCGCGTACGGTGTGATAGATAAGCAACCACCCTTTATTTGTTTTTATGGGCGGACATCCAGGACCTATTCTCCCATAATCCTGGTCTTTCTTCTTGAACATGTTTATTGCCTTAAGATTTCCCCATGAAATAAGATCATCAGAATATCCTATCCATATGTGCGGGGGAGTGAACTGAAAATTTCCCTCTGGTCTGTCAAATGCAACATATTTCTCCTTTATTCTCTCTGGAAAAAGCACAACATCCTTATCTTGCTCTCCAAAGATTATTCCTTTTCTCTGCCAACTCTTCAAATCATCAGAAACTGCAAGTGCAGTTGAAATGTTCTCCTTTCTTGAAAGACTAACATAAGTCATTACATATTTCCCTTCAATCTGCACAACCCTTGGATCTTCTACTCCAAGTTCAGAATCACTTACAATCCCGTAAAAAGTTGGTTTCTTATCAATAGACAGTATTTCAAAACCAGTTTCATCCAGCACTACTTCTCTAAGGTGGGATATAAAAGTTAGTCTTTTTGTTGTATCATGAAAAATTATATCAAATTCAGAATGGTTTGCAATCTCCTTTCTTCTAAACCTGTCAATCTTAATTTCATAATTTGTTTCTCCAACCATCCTTGGAGAATAAAAATACTTCTTATCTTCCAGCACTTTTAATCTCTCAACAACCCTCACATAAAGAACAATCTTTCCATCATCCCTTCTTATCGCAGCAGGGTTTATTGTCCCAATAACTTCTAAATATTCAGAAGAAGGTTTTATCATCCCAGGTGTTATAAGCAATGCCCCTTTTTTTATCCTCATCTTAAATAGAAATAACCAAGAATACTTTTTAAATTTATAGAAAACCCTCCTTCAAACAACCAGAATTATATAAGAGAACCTGCTTTTTTATCTACAATAACAGTGATATCTTTATGATTTTTCAGAAAACTTGCAGGAAGCTTCTCACTTTCCTTTCCCTTAATCATTCTTTCTATTACTTCTGCTTTTGACTTTCCAGAAGCAAGTAAAATTATCTTTTTTGATTTCATAATTGTTGATATGCCCATTGTAAGGGCTTTAGTATAAGAAACTTTATTTCTTTTTATTGTGCTGGGAGATAATTTAACAACTCTCGTCTTTGAGTCCTTTTTACTACCTGGTTCATTAAACCCAATATGCCCATTAATTCCAATTCCAAGTATTTGTAAATCAATTGGATTTTTCCTTATTTGATTCTCATAATCTTTGCAGGATTTTGCAATGTCTTTAGAGTTTCCATCAAGCAAATGAATGTTCTCTTTGGGAATATTTACATCACTAAAAAATCTCTTAGACATATAACTCCTGTAACTCTTTTTGTACTCATTTTGTTTTATGGGATAATATTCGTCAAGATTAAATGTTTTTATCCCTGAAAAATCAACCTCTCCTTTTCTATACGCACCAACAAGATTTTTATACAGTTTCAAAGGAGTTTTTCCCGTTGCAAACCCTATTACAAGGTTTGGTTTTTCCCTCACTTCATCAATAATAATCTTGGCTGCAAGCATAGACAATGCATGGTAATTTTTTACTTCTATTATTTTCATTTCACCCCCAAAGCCTCAAGACCAGGAAGTTTTTCTCCTGCAATATAATTCAATAATGCCCCCCCACTAAGGCTTATGTGTCCAAATTTTTTCTTATTTATTCCCGAAGCCTCTATTGCATCGCTTAAATGTCCTCCTCCTATAACTGAAAATGCCTTGCTATCTGCAATAGCTTTCAGTATTGTGAAAGTTCCATTTGAAAAAATCTTCCTGCTGCAGTCTCCTGCAGGACCTTTCATATAGATATTCTTTGCTTTTTTTATTTCTGAAACATATTTTTTTTGAGTCTCTCCCCCAATGTCAAATATTTCATATTCATTTGGAAATCCCTCCAAAGGTATTTCTTTTCTTGAATCATTGACATTGACTGCAAAATCAAGAGGGGTTTCAGCATTTTTCAGTTTTTCTTTGGGTATTTCAATAAATATATTCTTTTCTTTCAGAAATTTATCCTGTGCTCCCAGTTTCTTTCCCTTGTTAATAAGGCAAACTTGCCCAAACAATCCACAACTCAGAACTTTATGCTTGCCAAGAAGTTTTATATTGTCTTTGGGTTTTGCTCCACCAAGAATATAAAGGGTGTTGTTAAACTTCAACTTGCTAAGCGCATTCACTTCTCTCTCAAGTATTCTTCCTGCACAGCTTTTCTTTATGTATTTTGGAAGAAGTATTGAAGCCTGTTTTCTGTGGCATACTGAAAATGCGTCATTCACATATATATCAACAATCCCTGAGAAAAATTTTGTGAGTGCGTTTTCTCCTTTCTGAAATTCCTCCCTAAGATTTCTTACATTGTCAAGAAGTATTGCCTCTCCATTCTTCAGAGAGTTTATTCTCTTTTCCGCTTTTTCTCCAATGATATCATCAACAAATTCAACCTTGACGTATTCATTAAGTTGCCTGCAATGTTGTTCTAATGAAAGAAAATCATCTTCTCCTGGTCTTCCCTGATGCGCAAGAATTACTACTTTAGCTTTCTTCTCCTTTAACTCCTTTATTGTCTCTGCGGATTCTCTTATTCTTTCTGATTTAAGCAACTTTCCTTTCTGCACATCTGAATTAAGATCAGACCTCAGAAGCACTGTTTTTCCTTTAAAATCAAAATCATTGAGCGTTCTCATCTTAAAATTCTTTTTTGCCTCTTTTATTTAAGAAGTTTAACAAGATCAGCAAGCCTATTTGAATATCCATACTCATTATCATACCATGAAAGGACCTTAACCATCTTTCCATTGGCCTGTGTTAGCAAAGAATCAAAAATAGAAGAGTGTATATTTTTAATTATATCTGATGATACCAATTCATCTTTGGAATACTCCAGTATCCCTTTCATCTCCCCATTAGAAGCTTTCTTCAATGCATCATTTAT
>CAZFSJ010000006.1:0-10634 GCA_964521605.1 Candidatus Woesearchaeota archaeon | reverse complement strand
AACTTTCAATCTCTACTACAATAATTATACCCTTGTAAATTCAACAACCTACACAAATCCTTCAAGGACATCAATAAATTTCACCTCTTTACCTGATGGAATTTATTATTATAATGCAACTTCCTTTGATATGGTCAACCACTCTAACACAACTTCCGTAAGAAAGATAACCCTTGACAATGTCCCTCCACTGGTCAATTTGATATTTCCCTCAGACAATTACAATTTTTCAGGATATTCAATACCTTCTTTTAATTATTCAGTAAATGATTCTAATGGTATTGTTAATTGTTCTTTATATGGTGCTTGGAATGGGGGCTGGCATGAAAACCAGACAATTCAGTATCCTCAAAAAGGCATCTCTTTGAATTTCTCAGAGAAGAATGTTTCTGATGACGGATATTATTTCTGGAATGTGCTTTGCACAGACAGTGCAGGAAATTCGGCATTCAATTCTACAAATTTCACTTTTGCAGCATTTATTTTTCCCGAATACCCTCCAACCTCAATGGTAAACATATCTCAGACAGAGGATGATGGTACAGGAGAAGTGTTCTTGGAATGGAATTCTTCCGCACATGCATATAAGTACAGGATTTACTCAACAGAAAACGCTTCTCTTCCTTTCACTCTTCTTGAGGAGACTTTTGACCTGAATTATACAGATCCAACTGCAAATCAAAGCAGAAGAAAATTTTACATGATTTCCTCATGGAATCCTACAGGAGAGAATATGAGTACAGATATTTTTGGAAAGACGGTCTATTATTTGAAAAGAAATCCTTCTGTAAACACAAGAAATTGGATGGGATTTTATATTGAGAATAATCTTACGGATGCAAAAGCAGCCCTTTCAGAAATAAACAACATAACTTCGTTTACCATGTGGAATAGCACAATACAAAAAAGAGTGACATGCAATAATTTTTCATGCCCAAATTATCCTGGCTGTACGCTTAATAATTGCAATTTCAATATTGAAGAAGGAGCAGGTTATGAAGTTAATCTGAATCTCACCTCTCCTTCCTTTACTAACTGGAGTCTTGTTGGGATTACTAAATCTCCTTCAAGCATATCCCTTATTAAGAATTCAACTTCTTTTGGAAAGAACTGGGTCTCTTTGTATTACAATTCTTCAAAGACCACTGCAAAAAATCTTATCTCTTCAATACAATATTCTGACGCCCTTACAAATTGGGAGGAGTTTAACCAGACTTCCCAAGGGTATGTATCAACAAACTCCCCTTTCCCATGGATCCCTCCTTATATTGGGGTTAATTTCCCTCTGGAACCAGAAAAAGCTTATGAAATCTCAGTCACCCAAGATTCAGTGTATAATCAGGGCTAGAAAGTTTTAAATATTTACATTTAACATTACTAATATGACAAAGAGGATGATTTTAACTTTTATGTTATTGTTTATGTTGATTCCATTCACTCTTGGAGCCCCTAATTATATCATCTCTAATTCCGCAGACTGGAGAGATGTTTATTCTACTTTATTATATGCAAACCTTCAGGGACTACAGTCAGACTTTTTAGTGAGCACATCCCATGGGCCGGTTCTTCTTGACGGGATAGCCAAAAGCTATAATTTACTTATAGTGACCTCAAAATCAGATCCATTTGTTCTGAATTATCCCGCACTTGCAAAATCAAGAGGATTTAGTTCAGTAGAGGAAAAACAGGTGTCTTCAGCTAATCTTGAATTGATAAATGACCTGCCCAACATAAGGAATTTCATTGTTGTTGGAGATTCCTATGGTTATAATTCAATGGCAGTGGTTGCATACGCATTGCTGACTAATTCTTGGGTTTTTCTGGCTGATAGAACAAATATAGCAGACATAGATTCTATTCTTTCCAAAAGAACAGTAGACAAACTTCTTCTGTATGGTTATGTGGATTCTGAAGTAACTGAGACGCTTTCAAAGTATAATCCAGAGATAATCAATACAGGAGATAGATTTGAAGATAATATAGAAATTGTGAAAAAGTACTCTCAGCTGGCTTCCATATCTCAGGTGCTTCTTAGCAATGGAGAGTTTATAGAGAAAGAGATTGTCCAGGGAAAAAATCCGCTTCTTTTTACTGGTAAGGATAATGTTCCTGAAAAGATTGCTAAATTTATAAAAGATTCAGACATTCAGATAGGAGTTTTAATTGGTAATGACCTTATAGGAGCCGCCACAAACATAAGGCAGTCAACAGGTATAAATGTTATGGTGAAATTTGCGAGAAGCGCACGTGAAAACACGGGAGGAGTATCTCCTGTAGAAGGTCTAGACCTTTTTTATGTTCCAGTACCCAATATCAATCTTACAGTATATTCGGTAAAGTATAATAAGGCAACTTCAACATTGGAGGTAACCTACCAGAGTAATTCAAATATGCCTGCATATTTTATAGGAACAATAACTCTTTTAACTTCATCTGGTAATATAAAATTGGGTGATTTAGATAATGTATTCATTGCTCCTGATGATTTCAAGACAGTTGTTTATCAGGGGGTAAATGTTACAGATGAAAACATTTCTGCTGACTTTTTTGTTCTTTACGGAGAATCTCCTTCCTCACTTGACAGAGTGCTTCAGGGAACCTATGAGGTGCAGGTTGTGAATGTGATAGACAATTGTAAATTAGACACAAAAAGCCTAAAATATAATAAGCAGGAAAAAGCATTTGTTGTTAAGGTGCAAAACACAGGAAATGTTGAATGTTGGGTAAATCTTGAACTTAAAGATATCTCCATAAACAGGATAGAGCAGACAATAGGAACAGATTCTCCTCAGGAAATTCCTGCCAAGAAGTCAAAGAATATAATGATACCTCAGATACTCACTGATTCTGACCTTGCTGAAAACAGTTTTGTTGATGTTGTTGCATACTATGGAGAAAGGAGAGATTCTCTTGTTAATGTTCTTGAAAAAAGATTTGAGTTAAATCTTCAAAGATTTAACCTGTTGACTTATATAATTTTCTTCTTGGTTTTTATAATAATAGTGTTTATAATCCTGGCATTCATAGCAAGAAGAAAAGAAGAAGAGGATTAATCTTCTTTAGGTTTTTTACTTTCAGCAACCACCAATTCTGTTTCAATATCTTTTATCCTTTTTAGAACATTCTCTATATCTTTTTTTTCATAAGTAGAGAGGAAAACCCTTATCTTTAAAGGAAGGGCCATAAGTCTGAAATTCATTACTCCCATATCCAATCCTGTTTTTCTGACTTCAGAAAATCTCTCCTCCAAGTCTTTATATTTATCATTGAGAGAACTTTTTATCTCCTGCTTTAGGTTTGATTCAAATTCCCCTCTCGTGTTTATTTTTTTCAGGTCAATAATTTTTGCTGATTCAAGCATAGACGCTATCTCTTTCAAAGAGGAATCATTTATCTTATTTGCAGGAGTTGTTTCACTTTTTGTCTTTTTTTCCATCTTTTGGAGCAGGAGCCTCTTTTTCTCCTTCTTTACCTTGTTTTTTCTTTTTTGAAAATTTTGTGATGAGGAAATTTATTGCTCTTTTGGTTTCCTTTTTTATCTTTGTGAATCCTTCTTTTATTAAAGAAAATATATCTCCCACTTTTTTAGATATTTTTTCCCAGATTCTCCCCAAGAACCTGAAAACATTTTTTGAGGAATCTTTTGCCACCCTTTTTGTCCTATAGTAAGAATATAATGCAGAGTTAGGAATCTTTTTTTCCCTAATCTCTATGAAATGTCTTTTTCTCCTATATCTTGCTAATTCTCTTTCTCTCTTTTTTCTATCTTTCTTGCTTTCTTCAAGATTTATGCCCTCTACGCGAAATTCTTTTTCCTCTTTTCCAGGAATGAATCTTTTCATTTTTATTTTTCTTATTTCTTTCTCTTTCTCTTCCTGCATCTCTTTTTTTAGGGATTTTTCATATATTCTTCTTATTTCTTTGACTTTCTTTGAATATTCTTTTTCAAGCTCTGCAAGACTTTTTTTATTCTGAAGCCCCTCTAAAAATACCTCTTCTTCCATTTCCATACCTTCAATGTAATTTTCTTCTGGGTCTTCCATATTATCTACAATAACAATCACAGGTATTACATTCCTGATCATTTAGAGAAAACTTTGACTGATAAAATTCCATATCTCTTGCAAGACATTCGGCTCTGCAATAATTTTCACATCCCGGAGCATCCTTAATATTGTGTATTATGTTGTCAAAAAGAACTGAACAATGGTCTATAAGAGGTATTTCACTTATTTCTTTTTTTTCAAAATACTCCCAAATCTTAAAATTAATTAATAAAAGAATAACAAGGGTTAAAATTAATATTGCAAGAACAATCGTTATCTTTTTTGATTTTTTCCTCTTCCTCATCAATTACTTAGATTTAGATTCTTTTTTAACATTTCCCTTTTTCTTGAAAACATCTGAGAATTCTTTTATTATCTTTTTTATGTGCATTTCCTCTTTTTTCATTTCCTGCTCTTTTTGCAGCAGGTCAATATATTTCTTCTGCCACTCTGCTTCAAGTTTCTGAAGGTTTTTCATCCTTTCACTTATTCTTGATTTAAACTCTTTTTCTATAGTTTCCGTTATAAACTCATCTTTTTGACCCTCCCAATACTCTTTCATCTCTTCAATTGCTCCTTTTTCTGAAAATCTTCTCTGATACCAATTGCTTATTTTGGATGGATCAAAATTTTCCTTGTTGAATTCATTTAAGAATGGATTAAAAAAGCTTTTTTCAAGCTTTGCCCTCTCTTCTTCATTTAATCCCACAGTAGCAGTCCCTTCTTTTGGTTTTTCTTCCGGCTTTGGTGCAGGAGTTTCTTCTTTTGTTTCAGGTTGAGGAGTATCTGCAGAAGTTTCAGGATTTGGTGCAGGAGTTTCTTCTTTTGTTTCAGGTTGAGGAGTATCTGCAGGAGGAGAATCCGGCTTTGGTGCAGGAGCTTCTGTTTTTTGAGGTGTTTCCTGCTTTTCTTCTGATGGATCTCTATTCAGATCCTTCTTTAATTCATCAATAGCAAGATCCGGCAGTTCATCCGGTGCATCACCTTTTTTGAAGATTTTTTTTAGAGCCATATTTCATCCCTTTTATTCAATGAAAAGCTGAAAATTGTTTAAATACTTTTTGGTAAACGCTTTCTTTTTTACATAGGAAACTTTATTAATTTTCTTTACAAGCTTATTAAATGAAGGATATAAAAAAGGGAGTTTCTCAGAGAGCTTCAGAGATAGTTTACAGGGAATTAAAAAAACAAAAAAAAGAAAAAAACACTGAGTTTTTGCTTCTTTTTTTTGCATTGTTTTCTACGTCAGCCCTTTTCATTATGCTGGCATTACATCTTGTTACAACTGGTTTCGCAACCTATGTTCCTTCACAGGCAGGATACATAAGTGAGTTGAATATAACTCTCAAGTATCAGACTTTTTATTGGCATGGCCTTTACGGTCTTGCTCTTCGAGTTCCAGGTTATACAGACATCTTATATGAGGATGTTAATCCAGGAGAAATTTCAAGCAAGGGACTTTTCTTTAACTGTATGCAGGCAGATGCTCCTGGAGGGAAGGAAATTTATGCTTCTCTTTCACCAAACATTGATTTTGATACTTTAGAGCCTGCAAATCCTGCATTGATTGATGCATTTACAGGATGTCATAGCGGAGTCGACTGTGCAGTGAACACCTTTAAAGATACCATGAGTCTTATGGTTGGAACAAGAAATATAACAAACATTCCCTCAACACATACCTATAGGTGGGATGGAGATTATGGAATCTTTGATTTGGGAGTCCTAGTGGATGGAGAAGGAAACCTTGTTTATGTCACGCATGTAACAGAACTACAGAAAGGGTATAGTCTAAACACCACAGTTAATTTTCAGATGCTTCTTCCAACCCCCGATGAAACTCAGGAAAGATATTACTTCTTTACTGACCCCTATGATGTATGTCCTGAAGGAGGAGGTATAGGAGAAATAATATCTGCCAATATTTATGGTTATATAAACGATTCATTTGGAAATCCTCTCTCAAACATAACTGTGGTGGTTGAAGGTTCTAATTATACAACCTCTTCTGATGGTCGTTACAATATTTCCGTGGATGTTCTTGAAGGAGAGCACAATCTTGTGGCATATGGAGAAGGATATGATGAATACTTCTCAAACATCTCAATTAATTTTACAAATACAACGGTAAACAAGAACATAACAATGAACATATACACTCCAGGAACAAATAATACCATTGCCCCTCTTGTTTGGGGGTACGTAACTAATTCAGCAAATTCCCCTCTCTCTTCGGTTCATGTTTATCTTGGAGGAAGTAGTGCAACTACCGGTAGTGATGGATATTATTCTTTGAGACCAAACATTGTACCTGAAAATCACTCAATTATTGCAACAGCCACAGGGTATAATAATTATTATCATATTCTGGAGTTTTCAGAGAGTACCACTTCTTTAAATCACAATATTACAATGACCCAGGAGAATCTTGGGCAGACTAACTATCAATATGCCACAGGACCCTATGATCAGAAACCTGGGGTTAAACAAATACAGCAGGAAGCCCTTAAAAATGGAGAAGATTTCTGGATAAGTACAAAAGAGATAAGTAAGGAAATAAGACAGAATACTTTTGTGCAGGATACAATAGGGATATATAATTTCAAAACAGAAAATATGAACGTGTTTTTTACTCTCTCGCCAGAAATAAGTGACATTTTGAAGTTAAGCAGAGATGCGATGCTTATTGGCCCAGGAACAGGAGACGACCTTGTGCTGACCTTTTATGGAACAAAACCAGTGGGAACCTATCAGGGGACACTTAAGATTACAGGAGATCTGGAAAAGGAGATTCCAATAACCATAAAGATTGTTGAGAATAAAGTCCCGATTGAGACATTGATGATGTCAGTGGATTTGTTTGATAATATTATTAACCCTGGAAAGAATATAAATTACAGGCTCACTCTTCAAAATCTTCTGGCAGATCAGGGATACAAGGTGTCCTTGGAAAAAATGATAATCGGAGAGACAGATTTAGAAGTTTATTATAGTGAGACTCAGGATGTTGAGATAAAAAAATCTCTTTCAATAATCAATCAGATAAAGATTCCAGAGAATTTTTCTGAAGGAGACTATCTATTTGTTGTAAATGCTAAATACCTTGGTTTTTCCTCCAGCGTGACTGCTCCATTTTCAGTGCGTAGGCCAATCTATCTTTATTCTTTTCTTGGAATTCCTCTCTGGATATTCTTCTCTCTCTTTGCATTTGCAAGTTTTATAATGCTGAATGTTTTTATATATAAGAAATATAAAGCTAAAAAGAAGAGATACGGAATATCTCTTGATGTATCTACACTTCCAAAACCAGATAAAAAATTCT
Organism: Candidatus Woesearchaeota archaeon; assembly: GCA_964521605.1. GTDB lineage: Archaea > Nanobdellota > Nanobdellia > Pacearchaeales > GW2011-AR1 > MWBV01. The sequence goes on along the minus strand of CAZFSJ010000006.1, from coordinate 3,266 downwards.
TTAAGCTTGGACTTATAGCAGAGACAAAGACCACCGCATATCTTGAACCAGAAAAACTGAAGACCCACGCAATAGTTGCAGGAGCAACAGGAATGGGTAAGAGTATTTCTGCACAGGTAATAATTGAAGAAGCATTGTTAAAGAACGTTGCTGTAATAGTATTTGATCCTACCGCCCAATGGTCAGGTCTTCTTAGAAAATGTGAAGACAAAAGAATGATGTCTTTTTATCCAAAGTTCGGTCTGAAACCCTCTGACGCAAGAGGTTTTCCAGGAAATATAAAGCAGATATCTCATGCAAGGGAAGTTGTTGAGATAGAAAAGTATATCCATCCAGGTCAGATACAGATATTTGCATTGAACAAACTTGACCCAAAAGATATTGACGTATTCATAGCAAGCGTAATAAGACAGATTTTTAAATCAGATCCTAAAGAAGCTCAGGATCTTAAAGTCCTTCTTGTTTTTGACGAAGTTCATAGATTGCTTTCAAAATTTGGTGGAAGCGGTGAAGGATTCCTCCAGATTGAAAGGGCTTGTAGGGAATTCAGAAAATGGGGAATGGGAGTTATCCTTATATCGCAGGTTCTTAGTGACTTTGTGGGTGAGGTAAAAGCAAATATTAATACAGAAGTTCAAACAAGGACAATTGAAGAATCAGATCTTGAGAGAATTAAAACTAAATACGGAGAAGAGTTTCTTAAATCTCTTGTAAGAGCAGAGGTGGGTGTTGCAATGTTTCAAAATGCAGAATACAATAAGGGTAAACCTTATTTCATAAACTTCAGACCAATCCTTCATAATACAAGAAGACTTCCCGATGAAGAGCTGGAAAAATACAACAAATACAATGAGGTAATTGATGATTTTGAAAATCAGATTAATCAGCTGGAAAAAGAGAAAGTTGACGTTTTTGACCTTAAGATGGAACTTAAGTTGATTAAAGATAAATTGATGACCGGAAATTTTTCTGTTGTGGATATATATGTTGAGGGTTTGGGTCCAAGACTCCAAAAACAATGGGAGAAACTAGGTAAAAAACCAAAAAAGCTTGAGAAGAAACTTGTAGATGTGGCTGAAATTAAGCAATCTGTTGAAGAGGCAAAGAAAGCACGTGCAGCTTATGAAAAAGAAGCAGCAAAGAAACCAGCCCCTCCTGCAAACAATCCTTCTTCCACACCTAAGCCGCCTTCTGAGACGTCAGAAAATCAGTAAAGCAAAAGAGATAAAAACTGTTTTCCCCATATTCTTTTATGAAAGGGGTAAAGAATGTTAGGGGTCTTAAGGGGGTTATGATTCTCTCAAAGGAGTTTATAGATAAGAGCAGATATAAAAAAATAGACCGCATAAAAGACCTTCATGAAAGGAAGGAGCTTTTTGAGCATTCTCTTGTTTCAGTGCTAAGAATGAAACATCTCGATTTTGAGATGAAGCTTAAAAAAATGAAAGACAAAAAAAAGAAACACCTTCTTTCCCTGAAATCAAATGTTCTTCCTTCAAAGATGAATCTTCTTCATACAGGTTTCAATGAGAAAGATTTTAAAAAAATAAATGCCTTGCTTGATAAACTTGAAGAGGAAATAAATAATGTTTGATTTTTTGAAATCCAAAAAAAAGAAAGAGGATGACGTAGAAGGAGCCCCAGAAGCTGAAAACACTGAAAACTCCGGAGATTCAGGAAATGCCTCCCCCGCAAATTCCCCAGAAACTCCTCCCACGAAGACGGACTCATCTTCAGATGCCCCAAGTATATTGAAACTTTCTACAGAGATAGACAAATTAAAAGCAGGACAGGAGGCCTTTCAGGAAGTGAGGAAATCTTTCACAGAAAGATTTACCCGTTTTAGCGAGCAAATTGGAGAATTAAGGTCAATGATACTTGATAGAGATAGGACAATTCAGACCTTAGAGTTAAAATCAGTAAAAGCAGTTGATTTGGTAGAATCAATAAAACCAGATAAATTCATGATGGATCTTGAAAGACAGAACGTAAAGATTGAGGCACTAAAAGCAAATTTAGAAGGTAATGAGGCCATATTGGATCAGGTCATGGAGGAGTTGAAAGAGATAAGACGTAAGATGAGTTTTTTCAGAGGCGTTGAAGAAATAATTCGGCTTAGTGAAGAGATAAAAAAAGAACTTATAGGAATAAAAAAGATTGAAGGGACAATAAACATCCAGACAGATAAAGTCCAGACAATTTACAGTGATATGAGGAAAAAACTCCAGAATCTAGATGATTTTAATTCAGAACTTCAGGAATCAAAAGCAAATATAGAGCAAAACTCAAAGAATCTTGATGCACTTAAGGTAAAGAGCATAGGATTTGCTGAAAAAGAAGAAGTTGATAAGATTGTTGAGAAAGTGCAAAAATACACCGAATCACTTAAAGAACTCCAGAAAAAAACCCCTCTTTCAAGAGATATAGAGAAGCTCAAAAATCTGTTGGGAGAGATTGAATAATCAAATTATTCTTTCTTTTATTTATAATTGAAGATTATATCTTTTCTTTTAAAATAACGTACGTCAATATATATAATATTTTTCAAGTATGGGATAAAGATATACACGTACATAAATTTGCAAAGATTTATAAACAAGATGTACGTAAAATTATCAATTATGAAAGATAAAAATGTACTTAAACCCTATGAAATAACAGAACTTTTAAAAGCAGTTGGTGGCTCTGATAAATTAGAAAAAGAATCTGCAATATCCTGGGATGGAAGAAATTTAATTATAAGAATACCCAAAGAGATTGCAGAAATTTTGGATATAAATGAAAAAAATAGGTTTAAGAAAAATTTCAAATTCCTTATTGATGAGAAAGAGGGAAAAAGAACACTTACTTTTGAGATAACTCAAAGAACTAAACCAATCAAGGAGAAAACAAAAAATGTCAATACAGACAAAAAATCCAAAAAGAATAACAGGATTAGATAGTCTTATATTTGCTAGTCTGATTAAAGCAAAAAGATCTCTTTCCATAAAACAAATATCTCAGCGAGTTGGTATCACCTGGGCAACAGCAAATATTCACATAAAGAAACTTGTCGAATTAAATGTTTTAAATGTTGAGAAGACAATAAGAAAAAGTCGTGTACATATAAATCTTCAATTTATAGAAGATATAAGATTGAACAAAACCCTATCTGAAGAGAACATGCCCCAATTAAATTTTTTGAGTCCCATAGGATAGAATGCTAAATAAGGTAAAAAGAGATAATAAAAAGAGGATAAACAAAAAAGTCCTTTTAATTGTATTTT
>CAZFSJ010000005.1:4134-11514 GCA_964521605.1 Candidatus Woesearchaeota archaeon | reverse complement strand
TTCATTATTGTCAGAAGACCTGTTTGATGACCGGGGAAATTTTGTTCACCTTTTCGACACCGTGAGAACCAATCGCAAGGCAAAACAGGACAGGAGGATGGTAAAATTAGCTTCTTTTGCTTTTCTGAAAAGAGAAAGGAATAATGAGTAATATATTATTAATCAAATTTAAATTTTGGAGGACAAAAAAATGAAAACAACATTTTACAATACCAAATCTACGAGGTATACGTTGATCTTTGCTTGCATTATGCTTGGAGGACTTTCCTTAGACTCCTTAATTACAGACATAAGTCAGACCTGGATGATAATCTGGGTTATTTTCTTTTCTTTAGCTCTTGGAATGATTATAGGTTACCAATGGGCCTTGAATCATATTGTCTCCAAGTGCATATCTTCTTTTGGAGAGTCTGTTAAACTTTCTGCAAAAGGGACAACTGTTCTCTCAGGCAGGATAACTCTGAAGACAGATGGATTGAAAGTTTATCAGCTTGCAATTAAGGATGATTCTTTTAAGAAAGAGACTTCTGATAAAAAAAGAGCTATTTACTATGATGATTACACCCTTTTGATTGGAGAGAACCTTACTTCCAACCCAAAAAATGATAATTAATTTTATTTAACTTACCTTCCGGCCCCTGCATTGTCTTCCCCCAGGTTAAGTTTAACTTTCACAATTTCCCCCCATATGGGAAGCAGGGGCCTTTTTCTTTGAAAATTTTACTCTGCAATTTAGGCAAGATAAAATATATTTTCATTAGTCCATAGGACTAATCTACAAGAACAACAAAAAAGAAAACTAAAGAATTAACTAAGTAATAATAAAAATTTAAATTTTTGAAATCATGAAAACACAAAATGAATTTAAAGATGGACAGGTTTCAGAACCTAAAAAGAATCGTCGCTGGATGGTTCATGTACTCTACTTGGCTATTCTTATAGCAATACTTTTGCTGTGGAAATGCTGCTCAGATAAGAAAGAGAAGGAATATGATTCTACACTTATCTCCTTATCAAAAAAAGCTGATTCATTAACAAATGAAAATGGCGCTTTGAAGATAAAAATAAACGAACTGGAAAATAGGAAAGCAGTCCTTGTATCAAGAGATACAACTGAAAACCACCTTTCTGGCAGGTTTGTAAAAGCAATAATTGTTCCCAAGGAAGATTCAAGAAATTCTTCTATGTTTATGAAGGATATTGTTAAGAAAGTAAGGGTTGAAGTACCTGTACTTGTTGAATGCCCTCCTGTTCCTAAATGTCCAGACATAACTCCTTTGGTTGATTCATTGAACAAGGCCAATGCATTCTTAGATTATTCTATTGATATTTGCATGGACAAATATTATCGCACAGACAGTGCAAGAATACTCCTGCATAAGAATTTACCTGTCAGGGAATTGTTTTCAGAAAAGCATACCTCTATCCAATACAATCATTCTTTTATAGAATATCTTCCCAACGAATACAGGAAGAAGAGTGAGAATGCTTTTTGGAGGGGAGTTGTTTCAGGTGCAATTTCTATAGGTACCTATGCTTGGTCAGAATCGCTGGGACATCCAACTTTTTTTGATGACAGAGATAATTCTGCCGCACAAACGTTGCACAACCAAATTTTTACATTGAGAACAATTTCAACAGTTTCAGCATTGTATAGCGCATTCCAATTTCAACGTGCATGGCATTTCCATAATATGGAAGGAAAATATATCGTAAGCCCAACAGGCATTGGTTTGTCCATTGATTTGTACAGCAAATAATTCAAATAAAATAATTAAACATTTAATATTTAATATTATGAAAAAGTTTTTAGGAATTTTATCAGTTTTGGCAATGATGATTATTGTTGCCTGCAGTGAGGATATTTTTCTTCACGATGGAAAAGATGGTCTTAATGGCAAAGATGGGAGAAACGGGTATGATGTATATTTCTACGTTGACTCTCTTGCAAATATGAAAGTCTGGTATCAAAACCGTGATAATAACCCTGCATTTACTTCTGGAGACAGCATCCTTTACAGAGAAAATCAGGAAAATATCCAGGTTATACCAAATGGAGAGTGTTGGGACGTGATAATGATGGTTGGAACTACTCCAAATTATATCACAACCATATGTAATGGCCGTGACGGCACAAATGGAACAGATGCCCATAATCTAATTCCTGGAAGTGAATATCTTGTGAATCAGGATGGGGATACAATAGGAAGTCTTGTTTCATTTTATTGGGATATGCAAGATGAGGGAGAGCCAGGTTACGGGGTTCTTTCTTCCGGAGACCTTCTCAAATACAGCTTTCCAGTATACAATGGAAAAGATGGCCAGAACGGTACAAACGGAACCAACGGAAGCACCCCTCAATTATCAATAAATACGGTGGGAGACAATATTGTATACGTCGTCTCTATAGATGGAATTATTCAGAGTACTACTTCAATACCTCTCCCTCAGAACGGAACCAATGGTACAAATGGCCTGGCTCCTTCTTTGAAGGCAATAGAGACCTGCCTTGGTGTTACATACATCTGGTATCTGGACCTGAATTCCAATGGAAAGTTTGATTCTGGAATAGACACTAAGCTTTCAGAGAATACTGTATTAAACGGCAAGGACGGTAATCCTTCTTCATCAATTGTTTCTCTTACTGAAGAGTATGACTTCCAGACTGGATGTGCAACATACGTTACCAACACAGGTTTCAAACTTGATGGTTTTGTCCTGAGTGTCGCTGATGGTGCACTTTATCTTGAGAAATCTTCAGGATATGTTGAATTTCCTCCGTTTGGTGATAATATGGACCTTCTTAGTATCAGACTCAATTACGGGAGTGTTAATCCCTACGATTTCACAGTAAAAGCAGTCTATGCTGATGGGAGTGAGAAAACTATAAAAACAGTTCATCTGGATGCTAACCCTTCATTTAACAGGGCTTACTACAGCACTTATTCTCAGTTTGAGTATTATGCAGATTTGGATAATATCAAATTTAAGGACGTAAAGGCAATTAAGATATGCGCATCTGTTTCTGCAAAGTGTGTACCTCAGAATTTGTTTATTGATCAGGTAATAATCTGCCTTTGGGATAAAAATGTTCATTAGTCCTCCGGTGTAGCTGAAAACCCCTGAATAAAGTCAAAGTTAAACAATATCAGGGGTTTTCTTTTTATTTTCTGAATTAATTTTCTAATTATATAATTCTAAAATTACTAAAAAATGAAAAAACTTGCTAGAAAATTTAAATCAATCCCTTCTACAGGGATTATCCTTATTCCTTTTCCTGATGCATTTGAGGGAAATTATCCATTTACACACTATAAGGGCCAGTTGATTCTTAAAAGAGAGGACTCTCCTTCAGAAATTCATGTTTTGCTGTGCAATTGCTCAAAAATAATGAGCATCCCGGACGTTATAACCAAACAGATTAAACAACTGGAATCTTGCATTAAGAAGAACCCTGAGATGGAAGACCTTTATGAAGAAATACTTTTTTATCGTACACTGAGGGAGGTGATACTAATAGAGAACCTTAATTGTGATGTTTCTGAAGACCTTATGTGTAAAGTATGGGAAAAATGGTCCAATGCCGATGAAAACAATGTTCTTCTGCTTAATGGGGAAAATATTGTAACAAACGGATAATGCTTCCGGAAAATTGTTTCAAATAAATTTCAGTTTTATTAATAATATAAAAAGTCTAATTTTAAAGTTCAAAAAGGGCTGAACACCCATTATGAAATTTTTCTTCTCTTATACCAATAGCATTTAATTTAGATTTGTTTTTTGACTAATTTTATTGTTTAACTTTTAAAAATTACGCGTATGAAAAAAGTTATTTATTTATCATTTGTTATCTTGCTTGCTTTATTTGCATGCAAAAAAAAGGTCGAGCAGCCTGTTGCACCTCCTCCCCCCCCTCCACCCCCAAAAATTTCACAGGTGGAGTATGTTAAGACCATTGGTAATATCCCCGATGTCAAGAATCTGGCTCCCGGAGGTTCTGTTACTTTATCTATTGATGCGTCAAAAGTGGAATCTCCAACATCAACAACAGCGGTAGTAGAGAAAATCAACCCGGAACCAGGCTATAATGAATTATTGAACCTGCTTCATCACGGATATCTGACTGTTGTATGGGGAGAGCCAGGATGGAGATCTGAGTTATTGAACCTTGAGGATTTAGTGGACAATAAGAGTGTTTATCTTGATCCCAAATATGCAGATTACAAGTTTCATCTCCTGGATCCAATGCCGGAATATAAGGTGAACATAGGTAAAGATTTATACTGGGTGACTGCCAGCGGAAATCTCTGGAAAACGTTCTAGCCAGGTAGAGGGTTAATTTTTCATGCTTTCAAACCCCTGTCAGGATTTAATATCCCTTCAGGGGTTTTTTTAAAATTTTATTGTCTAATTTAATCTTAGGAGGAAAAACAATGGGAAAATCAAGAAAAGATAAAGGTGTAAAAAATTTGCTTATAAATAACGCAGATTCCTTTTCAATCAAGGAGGAGAGAAAGATGGATCATGAAAAAAAGCACTCAAAACCTGACCGGCATAAGGAGCAGGCAAAAGCAAAGGCTGTAAAAAGGGATTATAGGAAGAACTATTAACATCTTTATTTCTTGAGAGAATTCTAATGATTCAAAAGGGCATTTCCTACAATAGTTATGATTTGCCCTTTTTTTACCTAACCTTGATTTATTAACATTGTTCAAAAAGGGCTGAACCCCCATGTGAAATTTTGTATTAATTTTTATGTCTAATTTAATCTTTAAAATTATGAAAAAATTATTTTTTATTATCACCTTTGCTCTTATAACAGCAATTTTTAGTTCATCTATGAATGCACAATCAAATTCAGAAAAAGCTCTTGTGTTAACAGGAGGATTCTCCCAGATAACTGGTTTTGGAGGCATTGAATACTATAATGGTTTTGCTTCACTTGATTTTGGAATAGGGGTTTTACGCGCACCATATAGTGGTGAGACAAATACTACTGTTGGAGCAGCCCTTTCTTTTTACAGTGCACAAGAAAGCCAGCCTAGCACTTACCTTTCTTTTGGATATACCCTTGGAGGGGTAGTCTACGATGTAAAATCCAACTTTGGTTACAACAACACTGAATTTGAAGATAGTTTTACTATTATGGGAGGATACAGATTTGCCGCATATGGGCGTCTTTCTCTGAAAGCAGGGTTTGGATATATGTGGGCAAGTGACCTTAAAGGATGGACATATGAAGCAAAGTTGGGATTCCGGATTTGGAATAATTAATATTAAAAATACCAAAAATATTTCTGGATTTTTTTAATGAACCTTTATTGTTAAATTTAATTTTATTATTATGAAAAAAAGATTCTCTTTATCAATCGCAGCAGTATTTACATTATTGCTTTTAGTGACTTCTTTTTGTGAACTTCCAGATACACGTCCTGAATGTGAGAAGAATAACACCGGAGAGGTTTTTGTTAAAAATAACTCTTCTTATATGATTGTCGTAGACGTTACCTGGGGATTTAGTGATTATAACGATGAACGCAGGTTAGGTCCTGGATCAGCTACAACCTATGAGAATGTCCCTGCCGGATCAGTTACTGTGTGGGGAAGAGTATTTGATGAGGATTACTGGTCAAGCGATGCAGCCTATGTTACTTCATGTGAAACCTATAACTTTACATGGACTAAGAAGTAATCTTTATTCATGAAAAGACCCTGGGGAATAAACAGGGAAGGGGTCTTTTCTTTCTTTGAAAATAATCCTCTGTAAATTGGCAGAGTCTATAATATAACCTATTTATAATTAACCAATTAAAATCAAACCATCATGAAAAAATTTGCATTAATTTTGCTTGGGATATTTTTTATTGTATCCTGTGAAAAACAAGAAGAGCCTGCCATAAAGTATGGGGGTGTAGATGGATTTACTTCCATAGGAAGCACCAATGAGCCTATTCAGGGTTTAAGGGTTGATCTTCCAGGTTATAACAGCAAAGTTACCGACCAAAATGGTTATTATAAATTTGACCATGTAGCTGCAGGTAATTATGTTGTAAGTGTATATCAGAATTCAACATTTCTTGATTCAAAATCTGTTACAGTTACAGAGGGAAACGTTGCTCACGCATTGTTTACTTTTGAATATGAGGAGCCGCCTGAGCAGACTAAAGAAGAACTCCCTGACATAACTGTCATAGATATTTCTTCAGAAAACCTTGGCTGGGATTATCAGGTTGTTGGAAAAGAGGAAACTTTTTACATTGAGGAGGAGAATTCACTTCCTAAATCAGTATTTTTTTACTCTTTCACAAAAGGTAAGGGATGTTCAATATTTTTTAATGAAGAAGGCCTTCCTAAGAGAGTCCTTTTTGACCATTACACAATTCTCTTTGATAACTTCAACCAGGATAAGGTTGACATAGGGATCGTATCTCCTTTAGGAGAGATTCAGATTTTAAGGGAGATAAAGACAGACTTTATATGGCCAACTTCATCAAAATCATCCCAATCAAGAGGAGATCTTCTTAGGTGGACAGGAAGAGTTGTTGGAGCCATACCGTGTGCACTTTCTGTAGCTGCAACTGTTGTAACAAGCGGTGCAGGTGTTCCTCTTATTGTTTGGTCTTGTGGAAATTATCTTTTAAGCTTGACCAGCAATATGATGGATGATTATCATGTCCAGAATGGATTTACTGAATTTGTAGACAATTATAGCCTGGCAAATACTGCCTATTCTTGCACTACTGGACAGGTGTCTTGTTTAACTTCAATAACCCAAAGACTTTTTGAAGATCGTGCAGACCAGATTGAAGAGATGAATGCAAATGAAGAGACAATAAGTCTTGCAGAAGCCTCTCTATATGCAGGCCATGGAGATGTTCAGGTAACTTCAACATGGGATAATGAAAGTGATTTGGATATACATGTAATTGATCCTTTCGGTGAGGAGATTTACTGGTTTCATCCGTATTCTGAATCAGGAGGAATATTGGACTATGATGATATCGATGGTTATGGTCCTGAAAATATATACTGGCCACAGGGAGGAGCCCCTCTAGGAACATACAAGCTTTATCTTCATGACTATGTTTGGGAAGGAAACCCTGAATCAGCTAATTACAGTATTCGTGTAAGTGCCTTTGGATATACAATGCAATTCACCGGGAAAATTTATCTCGATGAGACAATCCCAATTGCAGAGTTTGACCAGAATGGGATAAGAACTCTTACTGAAACCTCCTCAAAAGGAAGTCCGATAACAATAGGACAAAAAAAGAAAAAGTAATACTTTCGATAAAATAATTTAATACCTTACTTAGGTTGTGAAGTTGATAAGGACAAGGCTGTTGAGATGAGGTGCTTGTTATTTCATTTTTCTTACTT
>CAZFSJ010000005.1:0-4034 GCA_964521605.1 Candidatus Woesearchaeota archaeon | reverse complement strand
TTGATAAGGACAAGGCTGTTGAGATGAGGTGCTTGTTATTTCATTTTTCTTACTTTGGAGACCCCTGTGCGTTCTTTCTTTGCCATGTGATTTTTCCATAGGTTAGGCTGGGTTTATTGCAGGGGTCTCTTTTTTCTTTGGAAATAATAATCTGTATATTTTAGACAGAACAAGATATAATCAATTAATACTAACCTATAAAAATCAATATTTTATGGATAAACAAAGAATTGTAAAAATTATACTGTGGGGATTGTTCTATGTTTTTTTGGCTCTTTCAGCTTCTGGAATAATCTCGCTAGGAATTCTATTTGGTATTGTTGATAAAATAGATCTTAATAACATCCCTCCAAAAGTAATCATTTTAATATGGGCAATTAGGTTAAGCATTCCTTCAACAATCCTAGCTCTAATTCTTATTCTTACTATAAAAAAAAGATACAATGAGTAAATTAATATTAATCATTTAAAACTTGAAGTTATGAAAAAGTTAAATGAAATTCAGCTTAAGAAGATAAGAAAATTTTCTTTTCTCTGGGGCACTATTTTTTTGATACTTACCTGGTTGATGCTTTTTTTCCCTAGGAAGTGGCTTCCGGATTGGGATCTTGGCTCTATTTTAAATTCTAAAGGCCTTATTATAATTATTCTTGCTGCACTTGGATTTATTTGCCTCCTTGTTTCTAATCTTTGCTCAAAGGCAATAGTAAGGCTAAGGAAGAAGGAGATTACCGAGGGACTTAGAAAGAAAGTTAAATTATCAACCAAGTTACTAATTGTGTTTATAGCACTTTTTGTCATTGGCCTGGCTTTCCTGAAACTTTTCGGTGAAACGCGCAATGGAGAGAACACCCTTGGATGGTATGTTTATGTTGGAACAACTATCGCCTGCGGAGTGTCTTTTTTGCTTTTCCTCTCCTCTCTCTTTTTGGAATACTATTCTAAAAGGAAGAAGTAGTTTGTTTGTTTTTGTTTAAATTAAATCATAGGAGGAATTAATTATGAAGAGAGAAAACTCATTCTTATCCCATTTTGGAGAGTATTTCCTCTTCGGAATAGTTTTCTTAATGGGAGCATTCGTTTTCTTGGAAGAATTTGTTATATCAAAAGATGCTTCTTTCGACAATATGATGATGTCTGCCTTCTCCTTTTTATTGATGGTTTTTGCAATCACGGGGATGAGGCTTGTATATCTTCAGGATTTCCCTTGGAAAAAAACACGGGTCCTCAAGTTCTTTTTTGGAGTAACAATATTTGCTCTTTTGTTTATAATGTTTGTTATTAGTCCAAGCATTTAATTTTTTCAGAAGGATATCTCTTACTAGTTAAGTTTTATCCTTTTTTTTGTCAAAACATATGAAAATACTTTCATATATTATATGCCTTCCAATAGATTTTCTGTTTAATCATATTTTTTTTGCAAAATTTCAGAATCAAATTGCTCTTATTTGCTGACTTTCTTTGAAAGCTCGTTCAAATCCTTTTTCAAAGCTTCAACTGCCTTTGTGAATATGCTCTTTGCATCTATCTGTCCAAATGATTCCAGGTTTATTAAGACTTCTTTTGTATTTTTAATTTCTATTTTTTTTCCGTATTTTTCAGCAAGCCCTTCACATACGTCCGCTATTTCCTTTTCTCCATTATCAACCACAACAAATTTATCTCCCTTTTGCTTTATATCAACACCCGGATTAGTATTTTTCAGTCTTTCTGCAGTATCCTTCTCAAGATGTATCTCTGAAACCTGTCTGTAATTCATTATCCCAGGAGAGTATTTAGCATGATCCTGTCCCTTTCCCTGCTTTACGTTTGCCGTAACCTCAACTTCCTGCCCCTCATCAAGCAATGTCAGAGGTATTTTATCATAAACCACATCAAAATCTCCCTTAAGAGAACCAGAATATACATACCCCTTATCATGTGTACTTAATTTAAGCTTTCCTTCCTTCTTTGAGCCCTGTTTCAAAGGCACAAGTCCAAGTCTGTGTGCAAAGGTCTCATCATACAAAGGGGAATCATTCTTCGCTATTTCAACCTCATCAATTGCAGATATGAGTATCTGACCCACATATCTCCTTATTGAATTTGCAAGGCTGTCTTCCATCTCAGCGCTGAATACATATTTGTTGTCTGTTTTGTTTATTGTTTCCATTTTATTATTATTTTTTTTATTTATTTAAACCCTACGTCCTCTCCTTCCTCCCTTCTTCTTTGGACCTCCGCGTGGGACTCTTGTAGTGTCAAGTATGTTTATTATTTTAAATCCTTCCCTTGAAAGGCTTTTTATTATTGCATTGGCTCCTGGTCCAGGCCCTGTACTCCCTGTTTTTGCTCTTATCCTCACATAAAGTGATTTCACTCCCTTTTCCTTCATGTTTTCAGATATTCTTTTTGCAATAAACATGGCGATTGTAGGATTTGCCTTGAGTCTGCTGTGTTTTGTAACCATTCCCCCTGAAACTTTTGCTATTGTCCTTCCAGATGCATCAGTTACATGCGCAATAGTGTTATTAAAAGAGGTGTATATATTAAGGACAGCTTCTATGTCTTTCTCTTTTTTCTTAACTACTGCCTTTTTCTCTTCATTCTCTGCTGATTCTTCCTTGCTTTCTTCTTCAGGAGTCTTTTCTACTTCTTCTGTCTTTTCTTTTTCCATTTTATTCCTTTTTCTCCTCTGTTTTTTCTTCTTTCTTCTTTGCAGGTTTTTTCTTTTTTAATGTTATCTTGTTCTCAAGTTCAACAGGAACAATGAATGAAGGGGTGTTTACTGCTCTTCCATCAACAATAACTTTTTTGTGCACTATGAATTGTCTTGCCTGTTTTGGAGTTGTTGCAAGCTTTTTTTCAACAACCACCGTCTGCAATCTTCTTTTAAGATAATCTCTCTTATCAAGCGAAAGCACTGTTGAGATTGAATTAACTTTAAGTCCCATCTTATTGAGTTTGTTGAAAAGTACTTCCTGCTCTTCCGGTTTCGCAGATATGAGCTTTTTTGCCTTTTCTCTTATTGATTTTATCTTTGCTTCCGCTCTCCATATCTCTCTCTTGTTCTTCAGACCAAATTCTTTTACAATTTCTCCTTCTTCCTGTATTCTTACCTTATCAAAAGGTCTTTTCGGTCTTGAGTATATTTTATGCTTTCTCTTCATTTTTTATTCCCCTTCATTGCTGCAGTAACAATAGTCTTTCCAGGTGTTCCTCCATCTTTTGATTTTTTCTTTATTCCGGAACCTTTCTTCCTGTTTCTTCTGAAGTTTGCCTTTGTCCTTTGTCCTCTTGAAGGAAGTCCTGAAAGATGTCTTGAACCTCTGTAACTCTTTATCTTCTTGAGTTTCTTTATGTCAAAGTCTTTCCTTAGTTCAAGATCTGTGCCCGTAAGATGTTTATCTTCTCCAGTTTCTATGTCCTTTCTTCTGTTAAGTATATGTTTTGGAATTTCGGGATTCTTTATGAAATCAGAAATCTTTTGTATCTCTTCATCTGTAAGTGACCCTATTGTCCTTTTCTTATCTATTTTTAGTATTTTACAGACTGAGTTTGAAAAAGCCCATGAGACTCCCTTTATCTTTGTAAGCCCTGCATAGACCTTCATCTTTCCTTCAATATCTTTTGAAAGGATTCTTACAAGTCTTTCCTCACGTTTTTCAGGAATATGTTTTTTTTCTTCAGTTCTGTTTGCTTCTTTAGTATTCTTGTCTGCCATCTTATGCTTTATTTGTGAAGAGGTTGTATCTCTCTATTGTTGTTAATTCCTGGAATATTCTTTTTTCAACAGCTTTTTCAGGATCAGGAAGATTTTGTATCCTTTTTTTCATGTCCTGGAAGGATTCAAACTCCTTTTCCTTTCTCTGTTTAAGTATTTCCTGCATGTGTTTCTTCCCTATTCCTGGAAGAAGTTCAATCTGATGTATTCTCTTATTTATTGCATCAGACTTGTTGAAGAACTCCACGAATTCTTTCTCTCTTTCTTTAACAACTCCCTTTATAAATTCTCCTAATTGCTCTTTAGCAGTTTCTGTAAGTTTTTCCCTGTG
>CAZFSJ010000004.1:7350-12557 GCA_964521605.1 Candidatus Woesearchaeota archaeon | reverse complement strand
AGATCCAAACTTGGATACCTTCTCCAAACTTAACTCTTTTCATAGTCTATATCTTCATTATTCTAACTTTATTATTTATTAATCAAGAAGTTGATATAGAAATAATATTAAATTAATTTCTAAAAACAAAGCAGATAATTGAACTAAAAAAAACCGGTCTTTATGACATTTTCAGAATATTCCTTAAAAATGCTGAATTCATGAGTGAGATAGATGAAGAAAGTTACGTTTATGATGTTGACAGCACCATAAGAATGTTTGAAAGTTTTATGAACGAAACATATGTGCTGTTTGAAAGAAGAGAAGATAATCTTATTGCAAACATAGTAACAATAAATCTTGCAAAGAAATTCAAAGAGATGGTGGATAAGAACAAGAACGTTGTACTTATGTCAGGAACCCTTCATTCAGAAGAGGTGCTCTCTGAAATATTTGGCATTGACAAATTCAAGATAATAGATGCGGAGACCGTTAATCCTGGAACAATAAACATAAAAAAGACAGGTCTTGAGATGGACTGCAGGTATTCAAATTTCTCTTCCGGTAAAGCAGGAAGAAAGGAATACCTTGAAGCACTAGACAAATGCATTGAAGTTGCAGAAAAACCAATGCTCATACATGTAAACAGTTTTAATGACCTTCCAGATGGATATGAAAAAGAAAAGTTCAACCTTAATAACACAATGACAAAAGAGAATCTTATTGAAGTGCAGAAGCATGACAAGAACGGTATTGAGATAAAAAAATTCAAAGAAGGAGGCATGGATGTGCTGTTTTCCACAAAGTGCTCAAGAGGAGTTGATTTTCCAGGAGAGGAATGCAGAAGCATAATTTTCACAAAATTTCCAAATCCAAACGTTCAGGATGCATTCTGGAAAATACTCAACAAGACAAATCCAAAAAAATACTGGAGTTTCTACAGGGACAAAGCAAGAAGAGAGATACTTCAGAAAATATACAGGGGTTTAAGATTTAAGGAAGACAAAATAACTCTCCTAAGTCCAGATTCAAGAGTTCTTGATTTTTTCAGTGAATTTATTTAATCTTATCATTAGCAATTGATTTTTTCTTTTTCTTTGAAAAAGCGAGTATTATAAGATAGAAAAACACCAAAAAATACAATATGCTTACCCATATAAGTATCACGTAAAGTGTATGGTGGGTTTTTACAAATGTCTCTCCAAGATAGGTCTGCAGGAATATCATCGGTGCAAGACCAAGTCCTGTCCCAAGAAGGAACGTGCGCAGTTTCATGCTTGTCAATCCGGAAAGATAACTAAACAAATCAGAAGTTGTCAGAGGATTTATCCTAAGTATAAACAGGGATAATCCCCCGTATTTCTGTGAGAAGTTATCAAATTTTTTCCTCAATCTCATGTCAACCCTTTTTTCAACAAATTCTCTTCCAAGTTTTCTCGCTATCCAGAATGCAAGAAGTGCCCCTACAAGATTTCCAAACAACGTAAGAAGCCCTCCAATAAATGTTCCAAACAAAGCTCCTCCTGCAACATAAAGTATTAAAGGGGGAATTGGAGCCAGAACAACCTCAAGAATTACCAGGATTACAAATGCCAAATAGGAAAATACTCCAAAAGAATTTATGAAACCTATGACTGCCTGCTCATCGCTGTTTGAAAGAGAGTATATAATTCCTTTTGAAAGATAGGAGTATGCAAAAAATCCAATAACAATTACTATGAAAAGAATGACCCCATAATTTTCCCTAAGAAACTTTACCCCCTTTGATTCTCCTCTTTTCATATAAAAAGGTGTTTTTTTTAATATATAAACGTTAAGTTATCCATGGGAGAATGATTTTAAACATGAGATACTAGGTAAAACTATGGATACTATTTCGCATGCTCTCTGGAGTAGCGCACTTTTTAGAGGAATAAACAGCAGGATAGGGAATGGGAAAGAAAAATTCAATCTCTGGTGGGCCGCGTTTTGGGGAATGTTCCCTGATATATTCTCTCAGATAATTCCCGGAATAATCTTTTTTATTATAATAATTTCACAGGGAGAATTCAATATTGCAAACATAAGCAATTCAATGCAATCTCCCCCCTATTCAGATATAATATGGGCTTTATATCAGATAAGCCACAGCATAGTCATATTTACACTTGTGTTCTTATTAATCTGGGTTATATTCAAAAAACCATCCTGGATATTGGGAGGATGGTTGCTGCATATACTAATTGATATTCCAACACATGTAAAGGGGCATTTTGCAACACCTTTCCTATGGCCCATATCTAACTTCAGTATAAACGGGATAATATACTGGAGAGAGCCGGTATTTATGCTGGTAGATATATCATTATTGATTATAGTATATTCAATAATATATTTTAGAAAACATATTATAAAGAAGAGGCATTGATTTTTCTATAAATTTGTTTTGTTATTTTCATAAGATATTCTTCACGCCCGTTATCTTCATCATTCACTTCCGCATAGGTCTTAAAACCAAGTTTCTCGTAGAGAATAACCGCGGGGAGATTGTCCTTATATACGCTAAGGTGTATCTCTCCAAGTTTAAGTTTTGTGAATGCAAAATCAAGAAGCAATCTTGAAGCTTCTTTACCATACCCTTTTCCAGGATGTTGACCGCCAATCATTATTGAAATTTCAGGAAGGCCATTGAATTCATCGCTGTCAAAAATATTTACATCCCCCACGGGCTCTTTTGTGGTTTTATCAATTATGCAGAAGGTCATGTTCCTGAAATCCTTTCTCCACTCGTCGTGCATTTCTTTCACGTCCTTCCAGGCATACTCTGATTTTTCCTCTCCAATCTTTTTTTTCATGTCCTCGTTTGAAATCCACTCAAGATACAAAGAATAGAATTCATTGGAATCGGGAATGGGCATAAGAATCACTTTCTCTCCAATAAGCTCAGGAAGTTCATTGTTATGATTCCTGTTGTACTCCTCTACTGTTTGGAGCTTTTTATCCATAATATAAGGTGGATAACTGTGTATTAAAATATAACTGTGAACGCCCCCGCCCGGAGTCGAACCGGGTTGCCCAAAGGGCCCTGCTCTCAAGGCAGGTGCAAAACCGTTATGCGCCGGAGGCTTTGTTAGCAATACTGAATAGAATTAAATCTTATATTAAAAACCTTTTTATCTTCCAAAAATCCTTTTCCACCAGGGCCTTTTTATTTCGATTGGCTGGTCATTCTCATCAAGGACTTCATATTTTATTATGGGCCTCTCTTTTATTATGGGAGCTTCTTCTGCAAGTTCCTTGTGAGTTCGTTCGAGGGCAGCTTCTATTATTGTCCTTGAATAACCCTGATTTATAAGAGCCCACCTCAAAGACTCTTCTGTATATCCTTTTTTCAGATTTCTTTTGAAATATTCTGTGAGCTTATTTTTATAATCTTCACTTCTCATGTAAAATGAAAACTAATCAAGTTTAAAAAAATATCTTTTGATTACTTTGAAAGCTTTATTGGTCTTTCTCTCTGAAAATATCTAAATGCCTCTTTAAGACGGGGGGCGGATTCTGAATAAATCGTCAGTAACTTATCTCCTTTCTTCACTTTTTTCCCCACATGTTCATGTATGTAAAGTCCCGAAGATTTGTCCATTGGACATCCTGCAATCCTTGCAAGAAGATTTATCTTTATGTTGTTTATCTCCATAATCTTTCCTGAATGACCTGCATATATTTCCTTTCTGAATCTTCCTGGCTCAATATGCCTTATGCTGCCTTTTTGTGCGCGAATAATCTGAAGGAATTTTTCAAATGCTTTTCCCGAGTTAAGAATGTCTTCTGCCATAACGTAACCTTTGCCTTTTTTTGCTTTTCCTGTCATCTCCAGTATCTGGCCAGAAAGAAAAAGGGATTTGTCTTTGAGGTCTTTTGGGGAATTTTCAGAAGGATTAAGCACTTTTATAACATCAGCCAGTTCAAGAAAGGGGCCCACTCCGTTGCCAATTGGTTCATCTCCTCCTGTAAGGACTGTCTTAAGGTTTAATTTGAAATATTTTCCAAGTCTTGTGAAGTCTTTTTTTAAAGCAAGGGCTTCTTTTTTATTGACTTTTGCGTTTTTTCCATAGGGGATGTCAATGAGAATATACTTGCTCCCAACTGCAAGTTTCTTGGACATTATTGAAGCTAAAAGCTGGGCTCTTGGGTCTATCTTAAGCATCTTCTCTATGCGTATTATACGGGAATCAGCGGGAACGAGTTCTATGGAACCTCCCCATATCATACATGCCCCTGTCTTTTTTATTATCTCCCTAAGCTCCTTTGGATTGAACTCTACTTTTGCTATTGCACTTATAACATCGGCTGTTCCTGCCGCGCTTGTTATTGCTTTTGATGAAGATTTGGGCACTGTAAGTCCGGCCGCGGCACAGATTGAGACGACAATGGGGGTTGTTCTGTTTCCTGGAATTCCACCTATGCAATGTTTATCCACCACAAACTTATCCTTGAAGGAAAGAGTTTCTCCAGATTTAAGAAAAGCCTCAATAAGATTCACAGTTTCAGTAAAGTTCATCCCATTTTCATACATGGCGGAAATGAATAATGCAACCTCCGGATCGGAAAGAGAATTGCTAACAATATCTCTGACTATTTCAAGTATCTCTTCTTTTGAAAGAACTTTCTTGTCGACTTTCTTTCTTATGTAATCCAGACTCCTTGGTGATTTTGCAATGTTAATATCAACCAACTGTTTGTTCTTTAGATGAAGTATGTCTTTTATCTCTGAAGAAATTCCAATCTCATCGTCTTTTACAAGATTCTCAACTATGTCAACGATTGTGGAAAACTCTTCCCCTTCTCCAGAAATCTTCTCTATTGAAATCCTATCATTCTCGTGAATGCCCATAATTTCTGCCTTTCTGGGACTAATCATTGCAACAGGTATTCCTGCTGACCATTTTAATAAACGAACTTTCAATTCCATCTCTTTTAACAAATATAAGAAAATTTATTTTTATACTTATTGTTTTCCAGGTGTGATTATAACTGTTTCAGGGAGTTTCTTATTTCTATATGCTTCAAGAACTATAAAAAGATAGGCAAGTATCAAAGGTCCTAAAATTATACCCAAGAGTCCCCACATGAGTATCCCTCCAACCATACCAAAGAGAATCAGGGAGGAATTCATCTTTGCCCTTCTTGAGATAAAAATTGGCTTGAACAATGCTTCTATGACTGAAGCTATAAGTCCAAACAGAACC
>CAZFSJ010000004.1:0-7340 GCA_964521605.1 Candidatus Woesearchaeota archaeon | reverse complement strand
TATTATAACTCCAATGGCGGCGAAAGTGTTTCCTGCTATAAGAAGATATATTGCGATGGGCACCCAGACAATTGTTGTCCCAACTATGGGAAACATTCCCGCAAGCATTGCAAGTATTGTCATCAAAAGCGCATTTGGAACACCAAAGATGAAAAAACCTATTCCTGCAGTCAATCCCTGAATAAGACCAAGCACAATCTGACCAAAGAGTATTGAAATTGTCAAATCTTTTGATGATTTGAACAATCTTCTTTCAACTTCTTTTGAGAAAGGCATCAGACTTTGTATGTAAAGCACCAATTCCTCTTTATCTCTTAGTACAAAGAAAAATGAAAAGAACACGACGAGAAGTCTCAAGAAAAGCGTAGGAAAATTCACTATAAGATTTGAAAGTGAATTCATAAGTGAACTTGTTGTCTTTGTAACAAAAGAATGCAGAGCCTGGCCTATTTCATTTGAAAATTTTTGTGATTCGAATATGGAAGGGAAAAAGGACCTGAGGGGGGTAACAAAATCTATATCCTGAGAATTCATGTAGAATTTTATGGACTGATTTATTGCAATGGGCGTAACATACCAGAGAGGGATTATAATAAGTATTATCAATAGAAAACACATCAGGAACGCGGTAATATTCTTTCTCTTTATGTACTTCAGTGTAAAATCATATATGGGTGTAAAGATGAATGCGAGAATAACGCCAACTATTATTGCCATTATTATGGGTTTGAGTATGAAAATTGAAAGGACAATAAGAATTAGTAATATTATACCAGTTGTAATCTTTTTTGTTGTGTCATCTTCCATAATCTTCTTTTTTCCTCTATAAAAATAATAGCATGGAATTTATAAACTTAATGAATAATTCAAACAAATTTGCGGAAAAAGTTTATAAAGTAGGATGAAGAAAGAAAGATATGAATTTCATAAAAAAGGTGAAAGATAAAAATTTTGATGAATCTGTACATCTTCAGTTCCAGAAATTTTCAAAAGGAGAATTCAGGAACAGGGCGCTGATTGAAGCTAAAAACTCAAACGGGAAATATACCATAAAAACCTCTGCTGAATTTGCAAATGAACTTGTAAAGGACCTTGCTGAGAAACTCGGCAGCAGCAGGACTCTTGTCACAGGATCAATTATAGGTACAAATGACCTTAAGGGAGTCTTGGAGTTCAAAAAGATATCCCAGTTTCAGGGAGTCAAGAATTATTCTATTGAGCAGGAAATGAGTGGAACTGAAATCCTTGAACTGATTGATAAATTCCCAAGGAATTTCTTTGCATTAAGCTTCTCTGTGGGGGAAGGGGACATTCTTAAGATAAAGCCAAAGGCTCCAAAATCAGGAAAACCCGGCTCAAAGGGAGAGGATGCTCCAAAAGCAGACTTTTGTGTTTTAAAGACAACAGACAAAAAACTTGCAGAAAGCTTCATATTTGAAAATACGGAGTTCAAGTCAGCAAAGATAGCCCATGATTTCCTCATAAACAGCATAGAGATACCCCCTGAGCTCAAAACCTCACAGGATTTTGCACTTATAAGAGAAAAGTCAAAGAGAGTTGGAAAGATACGAAGAAAGATAAATATTGACGATAACAAGAAAGAAGAAGAGCTTGAACTGAATGCGTGAAAATATCTGTTTCTTAAACCAAAGCCTTTAAAAACCATGATTTTCTAAAGATATCATTCCAGGGTAGGATAAAATGATATCCGCACTATTAACAAATATAAGAAATGGCACCGCCGAAATCACCAAGAAAAGGAAGTCTGCAGTTCTGGCCAAGAAAAAGAGCCAGTAAATTTCTGCCTAGTGTAAACTGGAAAAGCATTGATTCTGGAAAAAACATTAAAGGGTTTATAGGATACAAAGCGGGAATGTTTTCTGCTGAAGTAAAAGACCTCACACCAAATTCTCTTACAAAAGACAAAAAGATAATCCTTCCTGTGACTGTGGTTGAATGCCCTTCAATGAGAATATTCTCTGTCAGATTTTACAGGAATGGAAAAGTCACAAAAGATGTCCTTGCAGAACACCTTGACAAGGAACTCAAAAGAAGAGTGAAGCTTCCAAAACAGGGGAAGAACCCTTCTGACAAGATTAACTCACCAGAAGAGTTTGATGACATCTCAATAATAGCATATTCGCAGGTCAAAAAGACAAATGTCAAAAAAACTCCCGACCTTGCAGAAATAGGACTAAAGGGAAACGCTCAGGAAAAACTGGAATTTGTAAAAGCAAATATAAACAAGGAAATAACAATATCTGATGTTTTCTCAGGAGGAGAAGTTATTGATGTTAGGGGACTTACAACCGGAAAAGGATTTTCAGGACCAGTAAAAAGATTTGGTATAACCTTAAGAGTACATAAGTCTGAAAAAGGAAGAAGAAAAGTAGGTTCAATAGGACCATGGCATCCTGCACGTGTAACTTTCAGAGTTCCTATGGCAGGACAACTTGGAATGTTTACAAGAGTGCACTATAATCAGAAGATAATACACGTTGGAAAATCTGAAGAAGCTGAAAAGCAAATGAAGGGGATAAAAAATTATGGAGACATAAAGACGGATTATATAATCCTCAATGGAAGCGTCCAGGGCCCTTCAAAGAGACAGATTCTACTTACTTCCCCATTAAGAGCAAGCAAGATGCAGAAAAAGAAAAATTATGAATTCCTGGAGGTAAAGAGATAAGATGAAATCAAAAATATTCGAAGCACCAATAAGAGAAGACATTGTGGCAAAAGTCCTTGAGACGAAGAAGAGACAGCAGCCCTATGCTCCATCACCCGTTGCGGGAAAACAACATTCTGCAAAGGGACTTATAGTGCATGCAAGACACGTCTGGAGAAGTGGATATGGACGTGGTCAATCACGTGTTCCAAGAAAAATATTCACAAGAAGAGGTTCTCAGTTTAACTGGGAAGCTGCAGAAGTTCCAAATGCAAAGGGAGGAATGAGAGCGCACCCTCCAAAAATCACACAATTCATAAATGAACTTAAGATAAACAAGAAAGAGATGAAAATAGCATTCTTTTCAGGAATTGCGGCAACTGCATCTGAAAAATATATTCTTAAAAAATATTCAACAATTGAGGAAATTGATAAAAAAGCACCTTTTGTGGTCTCATCTGAGGTAACAAAAATGAAAACGAAACAACTTCTT
Source organism: Candidatus Woesearchaeota archaeon (assembly GCA_964521605.1). Lineage (GTDB taxonomy): Archaea > Nanobdellota > Nanobdellia > Pacearchaeales > GW2011-AR1 > MWBV01. The sequence continues at coordinate 4,179 of CAZFSJ010000004.1, read as the reverse complement.
GAAGAGCTTAAAAAAACTCTTGGAAAACTTTACGGTGTTGCCCTCAAACAAAAATCAGTCAGGGCAGGAAGAGGAAAACTAAGAGGAAGAAAATACAAATCAAATGCAGGAATGCTTTTTGTCGTTGGAAAAGATGAAAAACTAAAGACAAAGATGTTTGAAGTAAAAAATACAAATGAACTTGGAATTTCAGACCTCGCACGCGGAGGACTTGGAAGAGTAACATTATATACTGAAAAAGCAGTCAAGGAACTTGAAGAGAAAATGGGAGGAAAGAAAAAATGAATCTTAAACCAATAGCAACTGAAAAAGCAATAATGAAAGTTGAAAGTGAAAACATGCTTGCATTCTCCGTAGACCAGATTGCAACAAAGCAGGAGATAAAGAAAGAGATTGAAGAATTATTCAAAGTTAAAGTTGACAGGGTGAGAACCCATGTGAGAAACAACAAAAAAATAGCTTACGTTCAATTAAATAAAAAAGACCTTGCAATTGACCTTGCAACCAAATTGGGATTAATGTAAGATGGGAAAAAGAATAATACAACAGGCAAGAGGACACGGAAGTTCAACATACAGGGCAAAGCCAAGTTCATTTGTCTATAAGATACAATACCCAAAATTAGTTTCAGGAGAAGGAACAGTCATAAAACTCCTGAATTCATCTGCACATTCAGCTCCTCTTGCGAAGGTGCTTCATTCAGGGGGAACATTTTATATTCCAGCATTCAAGGGAATGGTAGAAGGACAGAAGATTGTGTTTAATGACGAAGTTAAACCTGGAAATATTCTTCCTCTTTCAAAGATACCTGTGAAGACAGAAGTATATTGCATTGAATCAAGACCCGGAGATGGGGGAAAATTCATAAAGGCAGGAGGAAATAGTGCAACAGTAACAAGAATAATAGGAGACAAGATATTGCTTATGCTCCCTTCAAAAAAAGAAAAAAGCTTTGACGGAAGATGCAGAGCAATAGTGGGGCATGTTGCGGGACATGGAAGGCTTGAGAAACCTATAATAAAGGCAGGAAAACAACATTATATTAAGAAAGCAAAAAATAAATTATGGCCAAGAACAAGCGCAATCAAGGTAAATGCGATTGATCATCCTTTCGGAGGAGGAAGAGGAAAGAACATAAAGAGCAAGATTGCAAAGAGAAACGCTCCTGCAGGAAGAAGAGTGGGATTAATAAGGCCAAGAAGAACAGGTAAAAAGAAATAAAATGGAAATACAAAAAAAACAATTTGCATACAGAGGAAAATCGGTGGAAGAACTGAAAACATTAGATGTTCGTGAATTTGCAAAATATCTCCCTTCAAGAGAGAAAAGAAGCGTACTAAGAAACTTCCAGGTGATTGAAGAGTTCATAAAGAGAGCGAATAATAAACTTGAGAAGGGAAAGAAGATAAGGACACATTCAAGAGACATAATAATAGTTCCTGGGATGGTTGGAATGACAATCTACGTGTATAACGGAAAGGTCTTCAATCAGATATCTGTGGAGCCTGAGATGCTTGGACACAGACTCGGAGAGATGTCAAACACAAGGTCAAGAGTTGCACACTCAAAGGCAGGAGTTGGAGCAACAAAAGGAAGTAAACACAAATCCAAGAAATAAACAAAGATAAAATGACAGAAAAAAATTATAATCCAAACCAAAAAGAAAGGAATGCCATGAAGAAGCAGACAGCAAAGGCAGAGAAGAGCATCACTGAAAAAGCTCCTGTTGAAAAACCAGAAGAGAAGAAGCCTGTGGAAGAAAAGCTTGAGGAAACAAATCAGGAAGAAGTTAGTGAAAAGGCAGAAGAGACAAAAGAAGATAATAAAAAAGCTGCAAAAGAAGGAAAAAAGGAAAAGTCAGAAACTAAAAAAGCAGCTAAGAAAGTGAAGAAGGAAGAAGTATATGTAAATGCAAAGAGCGTTCCAGTATCAACAAAATATGCAATCAGCATATGTAAATTCGTAAAAGGTAAGAGAGTGGGAGACGCGATAAGAGACCTTGAGCAGGTTGTGCTTATGAAAAAACCTGTTCCCATGAAAGGAGAATATGCTCACAGGAAAGGAAAAGGAATGAGCTCAGGAAAATATCCTCAAAGTGCAGCAAAGCATTTTATAGTGCTTTTGAAAAGCCTTGCAGGAAATGCAAACAACCATGAAATACTCGAACCGGTAATTGTTGAGGCAATGGCAAATTGGGCACCTGCACCCATGGGAAGGTTTGGGAGAGTGAAGAGAAAAAGAACACATGTAATGCTGGTGGCAAAGGAAATGAAAATCAAAGAAAATAAAAAATCAAAAGATAAAAAACAAGAATCGGAGGAAAAAAAGTAAATTAACATGGAAGAGAAACAAACTGTAAAATTCAAGAAAGAGGAATTTGCAATAAAGGAATCAGTTAAGAAGATGCTGGGTAAGGGAAAAGTAAGCAAGGTAAGGATAGAGTACACTCCGGTCGGTGAGAAAGTTATAATCACAACAAACAAGCCAGGACTTATAATTGGAAGAGGAGGAGAAAAATTGAATGAGATAACTGAATATTTAAGAGGTAATTTTAAGTTCGAGAATCTTCACCTTGATGTTGAAGAGATAATGGAACCCGAATTTGATGCACAGATTGTTGCAGATGACATAGCTCTTGGACTCGAGAGATTCGGACCTTTGAAATTCAAGATACTTTCCTACAGGAGTCTTGAGAGAGTAATGAAGGCTGGAGCTCTTGGTTGCGAGATAAGACTGAGCGGAAAACTTCCTGGTTCAAGGGCAAAGACATGGAGATTCTCACAGGGTTATCTTAAAAAGACAGGAGACAGTGCAAAAGTTGTGGACAGGGCACAGTCAAGAGCGGAGACAAAACCCGGAACAGTCGGAATAAAGGTAAGCATATTATCTCCTCATGCAATATTGAAAGATAAGATAAACCTTAACGATGAACTTAAGGAAAAGTTAAAATCAAATGAAGAAGAATTTAACACTAAACCAACAAAGAAAACAAGGAGCAAAAAATGAAATTCAAAGATATAACAAGACTAAGCAGTGAAGAGAGGGAAAAGAAGATAAAAGAACTTAAAGTTGAACTTATAAAATCTAGATCAAAAGCATCAAAGACAGGAAACACAAACACAAGGGAAATAAAAAAAACAATAGCAAAGATAATGACATTCAATTCCTCCAGGGGAGGTGTTGATAAAAAATAAAATATGGAAATAGATCCAAAAACAGGATTGCCCTTACAGGCAATAGAATGGGATAACCTCACAAGGGGTTCGCAGAGAATAAGTGTGACAACGGACAAGAAAAGATACGGAAAAATTGTCACAGTTATCAGTGGGTTCGACAATGACGTTGATGTGAAGAAGATCGCAAAGGCCCTGAAAAATGAGCTTGCATGCGGTGGAACAAGCAAAAACAACATCATCGAACTGCAGGGAGACCACAGGAAGAAGATAAAACCTCTTCTTGTTAAGATGGGCTTCGAGAACAACTCAGTAGAGGATTAGACCAGGAAAAAAACAAAAATGGAAAGAAAACAAAAAACAAAAGCCGAAGCTAGAAAGAAAGCTGCACCTGAAAAAGGAAAGGCAGTGGAAGAAACAAAAATAGCGAATGCTGGAACAGAAAGAAATGTTGGAACCAGAGGAAGAATATTCGAAGGAACAGTCACAAAGAAATTCCCAAAGAGAGTTGTAATTGAATTTGAAAGAATGGTCTACGTAAGAAAATATGAAAGGTATGCAAGACACAAAACAAAGATACATGCAAGACTTCCAGAAAACATGGAAAGCAGCGTAAATGTTGGGGATTTGATAAGAGTCCATGAGTGCAGGCCTTTAAGCAAGATAATCCATTTTGTCGTCGTGCAAAAGATAAAAGACAGTGTGGAGGTAAAGAAATGAAAGCAATAAGTGCAAAAGGAACAGAAGGGCTTAACCTTGGAGCGTATCTGCTTGCAGCTGATAACAGCGGAGCAAAGATAGTGAAATTAGTGTCAGTAAAAAAATCAAAAGCAAAAAAAGGAAAACAGACAGCAGCGAAGATTGCAGACTGGGTTAAAGTATCAGTAAGAAAAGGCGTCCCTGACATGAAAGGAAAGGTTTTTGATGCAGTTGTTGTGAGGCAGAGAAGACCCTACAGAAGACTGAACGGAGAGAGGATTGCGTTCGAGGACAATGCGGTGGCAAT
>CAZFSJ010000003.1:1369-16785 GCA_964521605.1 Candidatus Woesearchaeota archaeon | reverse complement strand
TTGGACGTATTATCTGATGGACAGCAGATTCTAAGTCAGCCTATACAGGTAGATATAACCAAGAGAAGCTCTTTCCTTTCTGGAATTTTTTCAGGAAGTAATGCTTACATATGGGGAATAGGCATACTTAACCTCATCCTTGTTGTACTTATAATTGTTATTGCTGTAAGAATATCAAGGAAATAAACCCTCTTACTTTTCTTTTTTATTGTATCTATTTAATATCTACCCAAATTATTTAAACGCTTTTTTGTTCCATATCTGATGAAGAAAAAGAGTGTTGGAAGAAGAAATAAAAAGACTTCTAAATCAAAGACCAGAAGAAATATGCTCTCTTCAATAGCCATAAGATACCTCATACTTCTTGTATCCGCAATACCCAGTTTTTGGATATTTTATTTCCTTTTCACCCCCCTCACAGTATATCCGGTATATCTTATACTTAAGTTATTTTTTCCAGTCTCTCTTCTTGGGCATGTTCTTTTTATAGGAGAATATTCAACCCCCATAGAGATAGTAAACGCCTGCATAGCAGGCTCAGCCTACTATCTTCTTTTGATACTTAATCTTTCCATACCCGGCATAGCCTTTAGAAAGAGAATAAAGATGATACTCCTGGCTTTTTTATCTTTCCTAGTTGTCAATATACTAAGGATAGTAATACTCTCAGTAATATATGTTATGAAACCAAGCATATTTGACATAAGTCATAAACTTTCCTGGTATCTCGGAAGCATAATTCTTGTAATCGGAATATGGTTCCTCGAAGTGAAGAAATTTAATATAGAACCAATACCTTTTTATTCAGACATAAAAGCAATGTCAAAACATCTTAAATAATTTTACAAATCCAAGACTTCCAAGAAGGATTATTGTTCCCGCCATAACAACCCCAATGGAGATGGCCAGTATGCTTTTCTTTCTCTCCAGTCCAGATATCCATGCCAGGAGACATCCGCTCCATGCCCCTGTTCCCGGAAGAGGAACCCCTACAAAAATCACCAATCCCCAGAACCAGGCTCCCCTGTTCTTCTCCTCAAACCTATCCACTCTCTTTCTGAATCTTTTAAGGAATCTCTCGAACACTCTTTTGTAAAAGCCCCATTTAAGCAGATATTTGTTTATTCTGTCAAGGAAATAAAATACAAAAAATACAAGCAGCACATTGACAAGTATTATAAGAAGGAATATGAGAAAGATTGGAATGTTATTTTCAAGAGCATAGGATATTGCAACCGGCAATCCTACCCTTAATTCTGTTACAGGCATAAGTGTAAGAAGTATTGCGTATAGAAGTTTTTGTATCATTTAAGATTTATTTTGTGTTTGAGTTGATATCTATAAGCATGCTGTCAATTAATCTTTCTGTACCTTCAAGAATTTCACAGTCTTTTATTTTTATATCATAACATCCAGGCCCCAGTTGGTCTATTCTTGTCTGGTTTCCATGCTCTATTGTTATATAATTATACCTTCCATAGGGGTCACAAGTTGCGTTCTCGTCTCTCATTATCTTTTTTCCGAGTGCAGCGTACATGTTCGCCAGATTTGCAATTGCAATTACCTGGTCTCCATTGCAGTTAAATTCCTCGGTCATGTTAAGCACAGTTGTTATAACCGGAATTGGAGTATCGGGAGCAAGAACGCTCTTTGCCAGCTTTCTCGGATCTTTTCTCATATATATGTTATAAACCGTTTGATTCCCCTGGTAAACTACTGGAAATGAGGTTTGGTAGAATGTGAGTTCCCCCTGGTGTATTATTGTGAATTTCACTCCATGATAATTGAACTCATTCATTGAACCTGCTGCAAGAAAATACACCGCGACAAATATGAAAAACACTCCAAAAAATATAAGCATTCCCACAAGAGTTCTATTCTCCTTCTCTTTCTGCCCTTTTTTTATCTCAATCTCCTCAATTTCTCCTTTCTTCTCAACCACCTCTTCTTTTTCCCCTTTATCAATTTCATATATCTCACTTATTTTTTCCTTTTCAGAACTCTTCTTCCTAGTCCTATCTTTTTTTGTTCTCTTTTTTTCTGCCATGATTATACCTTTTTGTTTTTTACCTTTTTAAGTTTATTTTTCTATTCCAGTCATAAGGAAAAGGAACTCATCAGTTGCCTGTGTTATATTGCTTTGAGGTGCTTCTATGAAAACGCAGTTTTCCTCCTGTCTTATGCTTGGGGTATCATTTGAAAGCTTTATTATTATGAAATTATTTGAACAGTCCTTCACAGGCCAGTTTTCAGGGCAATTTGTCTCATTTATGCATGCTCCCTGAAACCTCTGCACAATATTTCCCAGATTATTGTAAATTTCTCCCTGGGAGGAGTAATCCTCAGAAAATATATACAGTGGAGCCCCCGAATATGTGCTAATGTAATGTATTCCACTTGCATTTATTCTCTGCACTTCTGAAGGGGGATATGCGAATGCAAACTGATAATTTCCCAATGTTGTCATCCAATATCCATTCTGATTTAGGAATGTATATCCATTGTATTCTACCCTGCCGCTCTCTGTCCCGCCTGAACCAAAGGAATTGACTATTATCCCAAAAACACTCCCAAACATAACAAATATAAGTATTCCCCCAATTATCCATTGGTTTCTCTTCCTTTTCTTCTCTGCCTGTCTTTTTGACTCCATTGATTTTATCATTTTACTAATAAAAAATGAGGTTATTTAAAGTTTCTTAAAGCTACCGCCAGAGGTCTAAAAAAAAGAAGAAAAAGAAAAATAAAAAATTAAAATCTAGGTTTACTCAATAGCGACTGCTGTTTCTGTTGTAGTAGTTCCTTTGTAGGCCATACTTGTGTCAACAACCTTGTTAGTCAAGTATGTTGCAGCTTTAACAGTGTCATCAGCATCGTAACCAGCAACAAGCAATGCAAGACCACTTGTTATTGTTGAATCAGCATAGCCCTTTATAAGGAACTGTCCTGCTCCAATGCCAGTTGCTTCAGTCCAAGCAGCTCCACAATAGGAACCACCGACCAATGCTGCAGCAGCTGAATTGATACAACTTCCACCAACAACAATCAGGTTCTTTGTAGCAACACTACTTACTTCAGTATCCTTTACTAAGATGTTTCCTAGTACACTTGAACCACTGGAAGTAGTTGATTGTCCACCCACAACCTGCACATCAGCAGTAACTTCCTTTCCATAGTAGTCAACCATGAATTCATACTCATCACCTGTCTCGTCAAGAGTTACCTTTGAAGCCAAGTCTGAGACCACATATCCCACATACACATCGTTAGCATCTTCTAGAGTTGTAACGTTTGTAGTTGAAACGTGTAGCTTATCATTTGTGTTAGATTTTACAGTTGCTGTAAAAGGCATACCAGCTCCCACATCATCGTCATTGTTAGCTTCAGTTAAAGTTAAAACAACTCCTGTTCCAACATCCTCAGTTGCAGCATTACTGCTTTCTTCTGGAAGTGTAACAACAAGTCCCTTTTCTGAGACAGCTTTGTTGTAAGCAAGAGTAGCTCCTGTGAAGGTAACGTAAGCGTGTGTGTCATTGATACCTATTAAGTTAACATCTATGTCTCCCTGAGTCTTGCTTGTGACTGAATCGAATGTTATATCGTTGTCATTTATCAAGTCTCTAAGTTCTAATGACATGTCTGATGCACTGTTCCACTTGATTCTTGTTACTTCATAGTACATTGTCTGTATATCACTAAGGTCGTTATCTACGATTGTTACAAGGAATCTATCATTCTCCTGTAAATCTATACCACCTGTAGATGCTGAAGTATTTGTATTACCTCCTTCATAGACTATCTGATTTCCACTAGCAGTGCTAGTATCATTGTAACCTACCACAGTCGCAGTTGCAGTTATCAATGGATAATCTTCATCACCCAAAGTTGCAGCACTACTGTTTCCGCTTGTTACATGGAAAATTGGAAGTTCATAGTTGTCCATTGTCAAAGTCATAGTTTCTCCACTATCAAGAGAGACCTCTTCAGGGTCATCAGGGAAATCCATTCCATTGAAAACCAACTTTACTGTGTCGAAAACAGGCATACTTATTGCCTGATCTGAAGTAAGATATGTCTCACCATCAGATCTCCATGTTACGCCTATGTCAGTTAAATCATCTCCACCAGTCATGGTTATTACTAATCCATCAACTGTCTCGTCATTTAACTTAACTTCTTCTCCGCTTGTTACAGTAAGTTTTCCTTTTCCAATTGAGAATTCCACATTACTTACCCCACTATCATGTGAATTGTACAAGATTTCATCAGGTACAATGTATGATCCGTCATCAAGTTCATAAGATTCATGCTCAGATAACTTATCAGTCACCTCACCATTAACTGTGAACTTAACCCAATCAGTTCCAATAAGTCCTGTTTCAACAGTAACTGTATTGTCACCTATAGTTTTTGTCTCACCTTCCTGAATCATAACCTTATCAGCTGAGTCTAATAGTTCCATCTCTCCACTGCTTGCAGTCATAACATAATAATCATTACCTAATATGTTGAGAGTTGTCTCATTCATATCAGTTGTTGTAATAGCATTATCAAATGTCATGTTGTAAGTCAAGATGTCTTCATTATTAGTCCACCTGAAACCAAGTGTTGGTGTCTTATCATTGTAATCACTATCTGCGAAAAGGCTCAGAGCTTTATCACTAAGTGTGATTTTCTGTGAATAGTCTTCATCAATGTCTCCATCTTTGTAAGTACCATCAGCAAGGAAATCCATATCATCACCAGTTAATTTTGAGTATACTGAATTTAGAGCATCCCCAAGATTGAAATGGTTAGATGATTTATCTAATGCAAAAGCTTCTCCTCCTTCTACTGTCACTGTTCCTCCTGTTACAAAGGTTCCTAGTGAATCCTGTATATTTCCAGCCTGAACTAAATCAAGTGATGAAACACCAGCACCAGTACCATAAACAATAGCAGCATTAGCTACACCTCCTGACACAAATGGTGCAGGATAATTAGCAGCAGCAGCCAAGCCCATGCTCATACCGGCTATGATTCCACTAACAGCGATTGCAGATATTTTCTTAAAATTAAATTTCATTATTTTATAACCTCCTTTCAGCTATATTACTATGTTGTCTATGACAACCTTCTTAACCTCAATTTTGCGGTATAGGGAGTCCGCTCAATTGAAATGTCTTAAGGTCTGCGCCCTTTTTCAGGACACTTATTCCCTATAGTTTCACCCTTAGGTGTTATATACGAAAAATCATTTTCCTTTAAAAAGCTTACCCTCTTTATGAGGGCTGATTTTTAGTACAAAGCTAGATTTCCTGGTTTTATTTATAAACATTATGGTGTCACTAGGATATTAATACACCTTTTTACCCTCCCAAATTGCTTCCTCCAATTGCCAAAATACAAACATTTATTAACATATGGTAACTAATTGTAATATATATTATTTTACAATAGATATGTAAACAATATATATAAATCCCAAGGTTTAACTTCCAGTTTTATCGAGGGGAAAAGTTGAATTTAATAAAAAAACACAATGGCAAAGACAAAAATAAGAGAGATTACCATAAGAGAAAGTAAGGGAGCATTTTCCCTTTTCAAAACTCCCGGTTTCTCTAAGGAAGACTATAATTTTTCAGGAATCCTAGCTTTGAGGCAGCTCTTGAGCAATGAAAAAGCACGTATTTTGGACACAATAAAGACCCAAAAACCAATATCTATCTATGACCTTGCGAAGAAGCTCGGGAGGGGTTTTAAATCAGTCAATGATGATGTAAAACTCTTAGAAAGGTTCGGTTTCATAGAATTGGTTGAAGAAAAGACCAAAAAACGCACCCGACATAAACCAGTGCTGGTGGTTGAAGGGGTTACAATACACATTAAGTTCTGAACCTCCTAAGCCCCCGAATCACTATAAACGGTGAAAAGTATAAGTGTTTTGTCCCCATTTGGCTCTCCAAATTCCTGTACAGACCCTTTTCTGGACTGGTTAGCCCTCCCATACATACCCTCACTTACGCTTAGGAGCTGCTGTTCATCCTGTCCCGCATAGGAAACGTTTATGAGGAAAGTATATCCCTGGACAGGATTCTTATTCCCAGGCTTCCAGCTTTCCTTTGTTATGTATTTTATTTCCCTTTCCAATTCCCTACACGAATCTGAGGGCCCCTTCTCACAGGTACCTCCTATTTCACACATGTATATGAGCTCCTGGATACTCAGGTTTATCATATCCCCTCCCTGACACCTTGTTGTGACCTGTAAAAGGGACTGTATATAACTTGTTGCTTCATAATTCTGCACTATTTCTGTTGGTTTTCTTACGTATATTGCAAGAAATACAATCATAACAACTGCAACAAGAATTATTATAAGTCCAAATCCCACCATTTCCTCCTGGCCTCTTTTGAGGTCAGATGCTAAAATCTTGCATTTTTCCTCCTGGCCTCTTTTCTCTTTTATACTATTCTCTTTTTTTATTCTCATGTTGCCTCCTTGTATTTTACAGTGAGTCTTGCCATCTCACACACATCGATGAATTCTCCCTTATCCTGTTCTTTTCTGCATAGCGCGACAAAATTAGACCTTCCTACTCCTGTTGTTGATTTGTCCAGAAGTATTATTGTGTCACATTTTGGATAATTTTCGTATGTGCAAATTACATTGTGATTTAGGGGATAGATTCTTCTTATTTCAATCCCAGTAACCCCCCAGAAATTGGAATATTTCCTTACTTCATCTTTCATCATCATTATTTTATCTTCATCTATACAATCTGTTGGAAAATTACTGTATACCTCTCCGCATGAGAATTCAGGAGAGTTTGCAAGTTTGCCAACAAGGAGCATTGCATTCTGTTCCCTTAGTTCATTTGCAGAGGTCTTTAGAGAGTTCATCTTAAGTGTAAGAACCATCATCCCCACGAGTGCAAGGAATATGAAAACTGCTATTAACAGAAAAGACATTTGCTGTATTTTCATCTGAGCTTTTTTCATATTTATTATTCTTTCCTTTCTCATTTTTATCTTTACCATAGTCTGCAATCTGCCAATTTATTTTGCCTTTCAAGGTCCTGACTTGCGCTGTATATATACCCAATATCCGATGAACTTCTGAAATTATCTATGGCAGTATTGAATATCAACAAATCACTATCTAATTCCTGAGGACACCCTACTTTTTGTGAAATGAATCTGGATTTGTTAAGGTAGACGGTGTAAAGTTCCCCCGCCCTGGCCATAATTCTTTTTAACTGACATTCATATTCTGTTTTTTCTGAGAATATTGCAGCATACATCAATGCACTTCCCTCATAATACATCTTCCCCTGGTCTTTTTCAACAAAAGGGGGATTTGAAGTTGTAGATACAAATACATCACAGGAACTTATTCTGTTTCTGAAGCACACATGCATGCTCCCCTCAGGACACGGGTTATCATCATCTCCTATGAAAAGGTTCTCATTTTTGCTTCCCCCCTCGCTTCCCTTTATAAGATTTATATCTTCCTCAACAGATGCAGGAGCATTAACAAAGCAATATTTATCGTCAGTTGAAGTCAGATAGATGAGGTCTGTTATTTTAAATGGCATTTCAAAAGGGGCGGAGAACGCATAAAATCTCCTTCCCTCGGCGGGATCTTCCCCAAATATATACTTATTCTCCACACCCGCATTTACACTCTCTTCACTTTCTGTCCATTGATTGTAAACTTTTTGAGAAGTGTTTATTATCTGCTTCCCAAAGTATCCTCCCCCGCTATCGCATGAGGTGTATATTCTTGTCTCCACAGGCATTGTTATAAGTATTCTTTTCATGCTTTCAAAACTCGATTCAAGAGGGTTTGTAAGAACTCCTATGTCTGTTGCGGTCTGGGCATTTTGAGAGGTCTTTTCAATGTTTGCAAATTTAGCTACCCCATATATTGCAAGAAAGAGTACAAACATTCCCGCAATTATTGCAAATATCCATGCAAAAGAAAATTCTAATGCCCCTTTTTTATTTTTTTTTACTGCCACATATCCAGATTTCATTTTGATATTGTTACTGAGTTTTCATTGTATTCTTTTTTCAGCATCAGAGAAACTTTTCCGTTTTTATTGTCAATGCAAAGTCTTCTTGGTCCGGAGGTTATGACAGAAAGTGTCCCAGCCATGTTTATATTTTCAATCATACTTCCCTTGAATTTATCAGTCGGTATGAAGAACATGTTCTCATCATTTTGAGAGGTTGGATTCTGGAAACACACCTGTTTTATTGATTTTGGAATATAATATGTCTTTTCACTTGAAGAACTGCTTCCTGCACTTTTCCATATGTTGTTTATATCATTTTGCAAATCACTTTTGAACTTTCCAATTTGAGCAGTCTTCTGTATATCCAGAAATTTTGTTATCCCATATATTGCAAATGCAACAAATACTATTATTAGTATTATGGAAAATATCATGCCAAAAGATATCTGTGATTGCCCTCTTATATTTTTTTTACCATACCTCTTTTCCATCATTAGACAAGAGAACTATATTTTATAAAGATTTCACTGTTGTTGCTGTGCCTTTAATATCTCGAAGGGCTTTGCTATTATTGTGCAGATTCCAGAACCAGGAGTATGTCCGAACTGGTCCATACATTTTATGTAAAAGTTTGAATCAGGATCCCAGCTCACTGAATGCACTTCTCCGTCATTGTTCATCTCTGTTCCTTCGTCAAAATTATAATTGCAATCATCTCCTTCATTTGTTGAATATACACATTCTGCATCCTCATCAGTCATAAGTATTAATGTATTATCAGATTCGTCCCTATACACTCTTATTGCGGCAGGAGGGGATGTATCTGTTTTCACGGTAAAGTTTATCATTGTTGTAGCATAATTGTCTGCCTCATCAGTGCACCTAAGGAATAACTGATAACTTCCTGCAGGCATGTAAAGGTCCTCTGTGTTTGGATTTACAAAATTAGGGTTCATATTATTTTCAAACAGAAGATAACTATTTGCATTTTCAGGAGTTTCAGTGTAGGAGCATCTCGAATTTCCATCAACCGCCCCTCCCGATGTGACTATATTAAGGATGACGTGTGTGCTTGCATCAGGACTTACTATTGTGCTCCTGTTTGGTTTTTCATTTATTGTAACGTCTTCTATCTTCAGCTGATTTGTACCCTTTAATACAACTTCATATGCTGCTCCCTTGTTTCTTTTGTTTTCTTTGTCAGCTTGCCCCTTTAATTCAGGCTGGTCAATGCATGCAACATAATACCTGTTGTCTTTTCCATCCTGGAAACCAGAAAGGTCTGCTTCACACCCAAAATTAAATCCCACAAGAGCATCGTTTATGTTCTGTGAACAATTCTCCATTGTATAGCTCATTGTATCATAGGTCTTTCCTTTTTGAGTGTCCCATTTGCAATCTGCAGGTTCATTAGTATATACCTGGAAACCATTTATTATTTTTGTTCCATAGGCAATGAATTCATTTTGCGCAGGTTTTGTTCCTATTATTTCTGGAGGATACATATCAGGTCCCTGCTGCACACAGAAAGACATCTGATAATCTACGGAATTTATGTTCTGTCTTACATCCTCACATCTTATGAGGAAATTATATATCCCCTTATTTGTGAGAGTATATCCTGCACCCTCCAATGCAGATGAACTTGCAGAGGCTATTGAAGGAATATTTAATGTGTGGTTTATTGTGTAAGCATTTCCTTCCTGCATGGACTGCATATTATCAAATATTTCCTGAGTTGTTAGTGGAGTTGATGATTCCTCTCCTGTCGCTTCTTTATAGATTATTTTACATTCTGCATTTTCATTTGTCTTAAATGCAAGTAATATTGATGTAAATGGAGGGATACATCTTCCAACACCTGCTCCATCCCCAGTATAAAATATCTTTGTGTATGATGCTCCTGTTGTCTGATAACCATATTTATTGTTTGGGAAAACATCCTCTCCATAAATGTTCTTTACGGGAGTTATTACAGGGGCACTCACATCCCCCTTATTTACTTCTATGCAGGTTTCATAATCAGTATTATCATTTACCCACTCACATGCTGTCCCATAGGTATGGCATGTGTATGCGCTACATCCACTTACCCTGTTGTCTCCGCTTCCAATTGTCAATCTATTACAAGCATTGCAGTCTGCAACAACTGATGGTTGCCATAATTGATTTCTGAAGGTAAATATTTCCCGTGAATAATCCTGATATCCAAAGAGCATATATAATCCAACGAATTGCACCATGATTGCTGCTGCAGCCCATCCAGGAGGACCGGCTCCTGCAAAAGCACTTGCAAAGACCATTCCAACTCCCCCCCCAATAAGAGATGCTGTCTGGATGTCTTGGGCATTTCTCACACTCGCATATTTTCTAGCAAAATAATTTATAACAATATATGTCACAAGAGCCCATCCTGCATTTCTTAATATTTGCGCTGCCTTTCCTCCAGAACTTCCAAATACCTTGTCCCAAAAAGTATCTGGTTTTGTTGCCGCATTATTAGTAACTGTGTTAGCTGCATTTTGAGATTGTGCAGCAGCTCTTGCAATAGCATTTTCCCCGCTGGCAGTAGGAGTGACTTTTGGACTGAACAATGATTTCGCTAATTTGCTGGCTGGTTTTTTTACCAATTCAATTACACCATTTATTGCTAATGGTTCAGCACCTTGAATAAATTTGTTCAATACGTTATTATCATTTTCAGTATTTGTGTCAGTAGTTGTGGTTTTTGGAGTGCAGCAGATGTTTGGAGAAGTACATCCTGTATTTGCAGAAGTCTGTGTATTAGTGCTTGTTGGGCATGCCGAGGAAAGTACACATGTCCCTCCTCCATCTTCGCATGGAGTTGTGCTCGCCCTCACCATTTTAAATTCACTTCCAATCATCCAGGTGAATGCGACTATGGCAATTACAAGTATTACTACTTGTGCCACTGCAATCACCGCTTTTTCTCTTCTCATTCTCTTTTCTTTTTTGTTTTCCCTTTTTTTCATTTTTACTTTTTAAATATTGATTATCCTGTCTCTCCTGATTCAGGATATACACAGCATATCATATTGCTTGATGCACATAAGGTTTCTCCTTCTGCCGGAGCCTGTTCAACTCCTCCATAATCTTCATCACACGCACCTAAAGTGCATATTCCATTATAATCTGAACAGGAACTGCTTATTGTAGATGTTGCAAGAGTTGTTTCATATTTCTCCAAATCTCCTGTAATATACTTTCCTCCTTTCCATATTATCTGTTCAACAGTTACATTCTTTTTAACATCTCCATTTTGCTTAAGCTTCTGGAATATTGCAGTCACCATCTCACTTTCAGGATCACTATAATCTCCATTCATTCCTGCTTTATATCCACAATCTCCAAGAGATACTGCCCTTTCCATAAGGCCTCTTATCCATTCATCATTTGTTAGATATATCGGATAATCTCTCTCTTTTCTTTCATCCTTTGCTTCGCTTCCTGCCCCTGGTGTGCAATCATATGATCTTCCAGTGACTTTTCCAGTAAGCAGCTGGTCAGGTTTTCCATCTTTGTGACAATACTGTCCTCTTCTTAATGAAAGATGATAGCTTTTTACATTCTCTGGAAGTTTGAATTCAGATTCATCATAAAACTCAGTAAGGATGTTATACAAGGTGCATCCGGGAACTCCAGGACCGCAGTCTATATCCTCTGGATATTTTTTTTCCTCAACAACACCATCTCGTGAAATTTGATTAAATTCCTTCCCATATTCAGGTATTGCATAGCAGCCACTTACACATCTTTCTGCCATAAATTTTAATGGCCATGCATCAGAAGATGTTCCCGTAAGTTTGTTTCTCGAAAACATTATTGGAGTTTCAAACAAAGTATATTCCTGTGCATTTCCAATTGCACACACAACATTTCCAACACTTTTTCCTGTCCAGAAATCAAATCCAGGTGCAATCAATGGAGCACATGTTCCCTGAAGTTCTTTTCTGTCCTCCTCAGGGACAACCTTAAAGTCTGTTCTATAACCAGGTATCCATTTGCAAAGCGATGTATTGTCTTCACATTCTGTCTTTGAATATATATTAAGACAGTTTGTCCCTGGATTGAACACACAGGCTGCTTCAATTTTCTTCGAAGTATCATCTCTTCCCTGTATGCATACGCTTTTCCTGTAATCTCCACATTCCTCAACAGTTATATCTCCTGCAGAACATATCATCTTATAATATCTGCTTCCAGGAAGATTGTATTTACTGGCATCCTCAAGTGCTGTTATATTTGATTTAAATATAACTGATGTTGTAAGATTCCTGCTGATTATCATTGCTGATTTGTCATTTCCAACGCACCAGCTTTCCCCATTTTCATAAGTTGTTGTTGCATGTGTTACCGGATCTGTATACTTGCAACTGAGGTCTCCACACACAAGCCCCTGGTCATTATTGTTTGGTTTATTCATGCCATCCACTTCCTGATAATTTTTGCAGACGGTATTTGTTGTTGGATCGCAGTTTCCGCATGTATTGCTTCCAGATGCAGAGACAGTGCACACATCTTCATCATAATATGGGTCTTTTATATACGTCCAATAATCGTTATTGTTGTATTTGCTTGCGTCATAAATATTTGCAAGATTTCCGCACGTGTCTTTATAATATACTTTCCCATCTTTGCATTCTGTGCTTGTGCTCTTTGCACAGCTTGAGATGAAAGTCCCGTCATTGGCTCTTGCAGTGCATAGTCTTCCTTCATAAAAATAAACTTCAATATCATCTCCCCCTGTATCCTGAAGATACTGAGAAAGCTCTCCAAGATTATCCTGCTGGCATTCGTCTCCCGTAAGTATTTTACATGTGTTTTTATTAATGGTGCTTATAACGCACGCTCCTACCTGTGTGTTGTGTCTCATTGCTTCACATGCACTTCTTGTGGTGATGCTTGTATCAATTGTCCCTTCTACTCCATACTGCTCAAACATATTGTGGCACCTTGTTGGATTTACAAAATAAGCCTCCTGTCCTATTATGCAACACACTTCCTGACACGCAGGAATATCCTCGGGAGCAGCTTCAACAGGAGTTCCCTCTGATAAAGTGCATGCAGTCTTGTCATTGTTCTCACTGCATTCTCCCGTTGTACCATCAATGCATGTCACATGGCATTCAGGAACACTTTCACATGTTTCTTTGTATTCCCAGCTATTATAGATTCCTCCTTCAGAATCACATTCACTTACACTTGATGCACTCTGACATAATAATCCATTTGATTTCAATTTTTCACAACACACCCCAGACACGAGAGCATTTCCAAATATCATTACCAAAACCAATGCTCCCAATACCAAAACAAATGTTTTTTTCATCTTATGCTTAAAATCCAATAGGTACAGCAAAACTTCTCACTGCAAATCTGAACTCCTCCATTGTATCTGTGTCCGTAAGAAGATAAACTTTTACATCATCATCCTTTCTGTGTTTCTCAACCTTAAGAGAAGGATTGTCATACATATATGCTTCCTGTATACTGTCTCCTGCAGTTATCTCCCATACCAATATGTTCTTTGCAACTTCAAGAATATTATAAAGATGGCTGTTAAGCTCAACCTTAAAATTTCTGTAGGTCTGCCCCTCATCCCCTCTTACGACAGTGAATGTTTTATTGAAATAACTTGTGACAAAATCTGGTTCTATGCTAACGCTTGGTGTTCCGTTAATAAGAGTTACATCATATCCCTTGTCCTTGTAGCTCTTGACAAGAGATGCAAAGCAGTTTTCTATTGAATCATTTATGTTGTCAAGTATCTCCTCTTCAACATGCTTTGTCAGGAATGGTTCCTGATTTATGCACGGAACAAAATAATCATTGGTGTAGCAAAGATATCTGACATAATTCCCTTCATCATCCCCTGCACTTTTATAGAAATATCCGTTCTTATCATCAACAACATAACTTCCTCCCTGAACAGTTATTGTCTGGATTGTATCCTCTACCTTCTGTTTCATACATTGTTGTATGTATGCCGGAGGGTTTATTGTCTCTCCACTGCTACTTGAAAATATTTTTGGAAAATAAAGATATATTAATATCCCAAGCACAACAATCAGTATTGCAATGATTATAAAAATCGTGACTTGTCCTCTTTTTTCCCCTCTTTTAATCATCCCTCTTTGAAGTTAAAGTTATTTAAAAACATTTCCTAGATTAAATATAAAATTGGGTTTGTAGGAGAAACTTATTTTCAATCTTCCGTCTCTACCCTTGGTGCAAGCACATATGATATCTCAAGATTTTCCGTTCTTACATCCATCCTTAATGGATGATCATCAGCAAAGTTAAGGATTGTTTTTTCAGACAACTTCGATGCCTTTGTGAACTTTTGGAGATATTCAAGGCTGTATCTTGCCTTGCAGTCTTCAGCATTTATGTTAGCTTCATCTCCTGAAAATTCAGTTCGTGTTGAATTAAGTCCCTTAGCTTCTATTATAAAATTTCCATTGTTTATAATAAATGAACATGCATCTGAAACTACAGCACAGTCTTCAACACATGCAATAAGGTCTCCTGATTGCAATTCCACTCTTGAACTGAACTCGAGATTGGGCATGTCCTTATCCTCTGATTCAATCTCTATAAGACTCAATATGAAATTCCTCTTTATCCTGTCATTCATCTCTATATAAAGCATGTTCTCCTTTCTTTCCAATACCAGAGATCCTGAACTTCTTTTTAGTATTCTTTTGAGGCTGTCAAGATTAACTCCCAAAGATTCATTTCCCGTATCAAATTCTGAAAAGGTCTTTTTTGGAATTCTCAGGCTGACCATTGCAACATTTGCAGGGTCTATTGCGGTTATTCCCAATCCATATTCATTAACCTTTATTTTCACTTCTGTCACAAGTTCAGATATTAACTCTATACCTTTTGAGAGTACAGAAGCATTTTCAAGTTTGATTCTCATATCCTATAAGAGATAGGACTGTTTTTTAAGCATTGCTATTGTTAAGTATAGGATAATTATTAAAATAAAGGCCTGTTCAGATTATAATGGTTTCAGAGGAGGTATCGTTTAAAGAGGAAAGGATAAGAAAGATTACTTCTTTGTATTATTCGCGCCCAGAAATACAGAAAGCAATGTATGAATTTTCAAGAAATAGGGAGATTTCCCCAAGATATTTTGAGGGATTTGGAAAACGTCCGGACACCTTTGAATATCCCGGGGATGTTTTTGAGCTTGTCAAACGTGGGGCAACATCTTTTCATTGTTCAGAAGAAATCTGGAGTGATCCTTTGAAGATTGAGACTGGAATGTCTGAAAAACAGCTCAATGAAATAAGAACCGGTTGGGACCTCATTCTGGATATAGACAGTAAATACATCGATTACAGCAGGATAATGGCCATTGAGATAATCAAGGTTTTGAGATTTCACG
>CAZFSJ010000003.1:0-1359 GCA_964521605.1 Candidatus Woesearchaeota archaeon | reverse complement strand
GTGTGAAATTTTCCGGAAGCAAAGGGTTTCATCTTATGATTCCCTGGAAAGCTTTTCCAAAAGAAGTCAATGGAGTTAGTACTTCAGATAAATTTCCCGAGTATCCAAGAATAATCCTTAAGTATCTTGTTGAGAAGATAAGGAACCCTTTAATTGAAAAGATAAGTAAACTTTCCAGTCCAAATAAATATATTCGTGATTTTCAGGCTCCAAAGGAGGTAATGCCCGATTTGGTTCTTGTTGCACCCCGTCATTTGTTCAGGATGCCATATTCTCTTCATGAAAAGACCGCATTATCCAGCGTGGTGTTGAATCCCGAAGACCTTGAAGATTTCCAGCTTACGGATGCAAACCCAATGAAACTTCTTCCTTCAGATGTTCGTGATTTCACCCCTCCTTCTGAAGAAGGAGAGGCTTCTGAACTTCTTCTCCAGGCAATGGATTGGTATAGAGAAAACAACCCGGAGGACAATATTCAGAGCGATTATAAATCAATCACTTTCAAACCAATAAAGATTGACTCAATAAAAGAAGAGAATTTTCCACCATGCATAAGAAATATCCTTAAGGGTCTCTCCGACGGTAAAAAAAGGTCTTTGTTTGTTCTCATAAATTTTTTCCGCTCAGTAGGTATGGACAAGGATGAACTTGAGAAAAGGATTTATGAATGGAACGCAAAGAATGAGGTTCAGCTAAGGGCAGGTTACGTCCAGACACAGCTTTCCTGGGCCTATAGAAAAAAACCAATCATGCCTCCAAACTGCAGGGAGTTTTATCAGGGAATTGGTGTTTGTCAGCCAGACGATTTTTGCAAATTGATAAAAAATCCCGTGAATTATCTTGTAAGAAAAAGCTTCATTCCTAAAAATTCATCCAAAAGAAAAAAGTCTTCTAAATCAACAACCAAAAATCCTTCAACTAAAAATAAATGATTTTCTCCTATCTTATAAAAATATTTATAAACAAGAATTCGTTTTAATTCCTATGAAAAAGAGGAGGAATAATTCCTGTTTTTCTTATTAAAAATAAAATGAAAAGAGGATTGATATTTGTTTTTGCACTGGCGTTTCTTCTAATATCAATTTCATTCATTTATGCAGATGAACAAAGTCAGGTTGAAGCCGCCTATACCTGCCTTACAAGCAAGATAACCAACAGCGGATGTTCTTCTTTTACAATTGAAGAGCAGGCCTTTGGAGTTTTAGCAACAGGAAAGTGCGTTGGTGACTTATCACGTGAAAGTAAAACTTCCAACGAATGCTGGGGGGATTTAAGCACTTCAAGTTCATGTAAAGTAAAACCAACAGCTCAGGCAATACTTGCTCTTGATAAGAACAATAAAGTGGATACCACAAAACC
>CAZFSJ010000002.1:15390-18865 GCA_964521605.1 Candidatus Woesearchaeota archaeon | reverse complement strand
ATTTATAAAATTCATATTTGGTTTAGTTATCGGAAAAATAGAATCAAAGAGATAGCAACTTTCGAGAAGAAAGGGAAAAAAGCAGACGATTATTTTGCAGTACAAAAGACTCCTTTTGATTATCCAAAAAAAGCGTTTAGAGTAAGAGCATTGAAAAACAAATTCGAGGTGAATTTCAAAAAATGGCTTACGACTTACTGGACAAAGGATATTGTGGTTAAACAGGAGTTTGAATTCACTCTGCACAAAAAAGAGGAAGTGGAAGATATTCTTGAATTATTCAAAGACCTTGGTTTTACCGAATGGGTAAAAAAAATAAAGCACAATGAGACCTATCAATGGAATAAAGACAAACATGTTTCAATAGAATTAAACAAAGTAAAACACCTTGGATATTTCATTGAGATAGAATATCTTGCACAGCTCAAAGATTTGGATAAGGCAAGAAACAGAATAAGAGAAGTCATGAAAGAACTGCATGTAAGACCAGAACAAATTGACAATACGGGCTACACAAAGATGCTTTGGTACAAAGGAACAAAAGAGAAAAAGAGGTTCATACACATAAAATGACTGGATATGTAGTGAAGAAGGGAAACAAATACTGGCCAAGTGATGAGATGAAAAAGATTGCATGGGTGAGCAATCCTAATATTTACAAAGAAGCAGACAAAAACCCTGTAAAGTTCTGGGAAGAAAGGGCAAAAGAAGGAATTAGCTGGGAAAGCCCCTGGACAAAAGCCTATGAGGAAAAACTCCCTTATTTCACATGGTTCAAAGGAGGAAAATTAAATTTCTGTGTAAATGCAGTTGACAGGCATTTAGATAATCCAAAAAAACCCGCATTAATATGGATTCCAGAACCAATAAAAGAGTCCCCTATTGTCTGGACCTACGCCGATTTATATGAAAAGGTCAATAAATTTGCAAATGTGCTTAAAGATTTGGGAGTAAAGAAAGGAGATGCAGTTTCCATATATCTTCCTATGGTTCCTGAGGCGGCAATAGCAATGCTCGCCTGCACAAGAATAGGTGCTATACACTCAGTTGTTTTCTCTGCATTTGCTCCCGATGCATTAAAAACAAGAATTCAGGATTGTGAGGCAAGAATCCTTATAACATCAGATAGTTATTTCAGAAGAGGTTCACCAGAAGATTTACTTGGAAAAGCAAAGAAAGCTCTTCCAGGAACAACGATAAAAAAAGTCATAGTTGTTGAAAGAGCAAAAAAGAACAAGAAGTATGCGGGAAAGTTTGCGGGATTCAATGCTCTTCTTAATTCTCAAAAGAAGTCCTACTGCAAGCCAGAGACAATGAAATCTGAAGACCCATTATTCATACTTTACACTTCCGGAACAACGGGAAAACCAAAAGGAATCCTTCATGATACGGGAGGATATGCCGTACAGTCCTACTGGACTACAAAGTGGGTATTTAATCTTCATCCGGAAGATATAATGTGGTGCACTGCAGATATTGGATGGATAACAGGGCATACCTATGGAATTTATGGACCACTATTGAATGGAGCAACAACATTAATGTATGAAGGAACCCCTGATTTTCCAAATCCCGGAAGATGGTGGAAAATAATTGACGATCACAAAGTAAACATATTTTACACCGCTCCAACAGCAATAAGGATGTTCATGAAATGGGGAGAAGAATGGCCAAAGAAACACAAATTAGACACATTAAAACTTCTTGGAACAGTTGGAGAACCAATTGATGAAAAAGCATGGAACTGGTATTTTACTCTAATTGGAAAGAAAAGGTGCCCTATAATTGATACCTGGTGGCAGACAGAGACGGGCGGCACAATAATCAATGTGCTTCCGGGAATAGGACCATTCATCCCCACAGTTGCAGGAAAAAGCTTCCCAGGAACAAGGCATGTAATACTTGATGAAAAAGGAAGAAAATCAAACCATGGGTTCCTTGCACAGTTAAGCCCTTTTGCTCCAGGAATGCTTCATGGAGTATGGAAAAATCACAAAAAATATGTTGATACCTACTGGAAGACGTTCAAGGCAAAATATGACACCAGTGATGGAGGCATCCAGTATGAAAAAAATTACATAAGAGTTACAGGAAGAACAGATGATGTGATGAAAGTCGCAGGACACAGATTATCCACAGGAGAGTTGGAGAATGCAATAAACAAATTCAAATTAGTAAATGAGTCTGCGGTTGTCCCCGTTCCAGATCAGATAAGAGGGCAGGTTCCTGTTGCATTCGTTGTACTTAAACATGGAGAAGGGTCAGATTCTATTGAAAAGCAGATAAAGAAGCATGTTGATAACACAATAGGTCCTACAGCACGCCCTCACAAGATATATTTTGTTGAAGATCTTCCAAAGACCCGTTCAGGCAAGATAATGAGAAGAATACTTAAGAGTGTTCTTGCAAATGAAGAACCAAAAGGATTAATGACATTGATAAATCCTGGATGTGTTGATGATATAAAAAAGCTAGTTGCTTCTTCTGTAAAAAAATAAGAACAGAAGAAATAAAAATCAGGTTTCTTATTGTTTCATATAAATAAAATGCAAAAAGAAGAATATCATTTCAAAGAAATAATGGAAACTCTTTCAAGAGTTTATCCCTCAAATGAAAAAACAACCCTAAACAGGATGAGGACTAAACCCGATCCATTCAAAATACTAATATCCTGCCTTCTCTCCCTAAGAACACAGGATAAAAACACTGAGAAAGCCTCAAAAATGCTCTATGAGGTTGCAGAAACCCCCCAGGAAATTGTAAAACTTCCAGTAGAAAAACTAGAAAAATTAATTTTCTCATCAGGACATTATAAAAAGAAAGCCCGCACCCTTCAGCACGTCTCCAGAGATTTAATTCAAAGATTCAATTCCAAAGTTCCAGACAAAAAAGATGAACTTCTAAGTATAAAAGGAATAGGCCCTAAAACAGCAAATATTGTTCTTGCATTTGCCTATGGAAAAGATGTCCTTCCAATTGACACCCATTGCCACAGAATTCCGAACAGACTGGGCTGGGTTAAAACAAAAACTCCAGAACAAACTGAAAAGGCTCTTGAAGAAGTTCTACCAAAAAAATATTGGAAGGAATTTAATGCAATATTCGTTCAGTTCGGACAGACAATATGCCAGCCTATTTCTCCCTGGTGTTCTAAATGCCCAATAAATAAATACTGCCCAAGAATAGGTGTAGAAAGAAGCAGATAATCGGCCACAATAATATTTAATAATATATAAGAGCATATCTCAACATGAAAAAGAAAGCACTAAATGGACTACTTAAGAAAATATTTAATGAAAATAAAGAGACCCTAAAGAATTATATGAAAAAGAAGGATATTACATTAAAAACTGTTAATAAAGAAATAGAAGAGATTTTATATTCTCTCAAGTATGAAGACCTACATCTGGAAAGAGATGAACAGGAGGCATTTCAGATTAAAGACGTGCTAGAATACCTCCCAGTAAAGTTAGGT
>CAZFSJ010000002.1:0-15380 GCA_964521605.1 Candidatus Woesearchaeota archaeon | reverse complement strand
TACTCCATTCATTCCGGGAAAACAAACCAGATTTGTTAAATGAAATCACCCAAGCCATTCAGGAATCATATATTCGGGTGAATTCCAATCCAGAAGAGGCTGCAAAACTGATTGTCAAATATGGAATCCTTCCGGAGAAGCAGATAATCCTGAAAGAAGACTTGAACAATGCACAATTAGACAAACAGAAAAGGGAAAAAGCATATATAACCTATACAAAAAGATAATAGAGAACTAATTCTCCTACAAAAACTTTATAAATCAATTTTATCTACCTTCAACTATGAAACGCTCAAGTAGAAGATGGAAAAAAGACGGCCAGATGAGGTGGAAATGGCAGAGAAAAAGACTAAAGAAAGAAAAGCACAAGCGTAAGCTTAAGCGTAAATAATTCTAAACAAGAGTTCTTGAAAGATTACATAAACAAACTATGCACAAATGTGAGCACACCGAGAACAAACAATATCGTTCCAACCAATTTATTAAGCTTCTTCTCACTTATCCTGTTTGCAAGTCTTGATGAGACTAAAGCACCCAATATTCCTCCAACCACTGCAAATACAAGGAATATCCAATGGAATCCCATTTGATTAACTCTATCTATGTGTGCTACTGCACCTGAAATAGCTATGAAAAGCATAACAAATATTGAAGTTCCAATTGCCCTATGTGTCTCAAAGTTGAGGAAAAACACCAAAAGAAGGAATATTGCAATTCCCCCTGCAGAACCAAGACCTCCTCCCAAAACACCCACAAAAAAGGCAAGGATTATTGCAAGTGTAAACTTTGACCTGGAACATTCTCCAACAGTGCAGACTTCCTGCTTGTTGACTTTTCTTCTAAATAACAATATTCCTGTGAGGGCTGTTACTATTGAAGTTATACCAAGAAGATTTGTGTTAGGAAGAAATTTCGAAAGATAACTTCCAAGAACTGAACCCAAAACTGCCGGTAATGCCAGATATACTCCTGTCCTGAAATCAATATGGTGGAACTTCCTGTATATTATCAACGCAAGAGAAGACACGAAAACGTCCACTGAAAGACTGACTCCAATAAGGGCAAAGAGACTGTAATTAAGAAAGAGGATTATTATTGGGATAAATACTACTATTGCTGATGCTCCCACAAGTCCTGTTACAATTCCTGTAGTGAATCCAGCAAGAAGAAACACCAAATAAGGAATAAGATAAGGCGTCACCATTTTTAGTAAAATAGAAATTAGCCTTATTAAATTTAATGATTTGTAAAAATAACACCTATTTTTCATCACAACAAGCTTTATTAAAAAGATTTAACTGGAAAAAGAATGACAATAAAGGTATTATCCAAAGATGAGATGAAAAGAAAAAAGATAAGTTTGCCTCTATTATCTATTGAAGCAGCAGAGGAACTTCAGAGATTGAAATTAGGAAAAAAAGTAATTTTCGAAAGCACCAAAGAATTATCCAGAATGATAAAAGAAGATTTCCCCAGGAAAACAGATTACACGACAATATTCAAAAACGCATACAAATTAACCTATTCAGAGGACATAGAAAACAAAGGGGAAAATATTCCAGAAAAGCATCTTCTGGGGATATCCAATAATTTAGCTAATCCATCTGATTTAGAAAAAGAATTGGAACTTAAAACACTTATTGATTTCTGTGTTAATCTTTCTAACCAGGCATCATCCTATGAACAATATTTAGAAAGTTTAAGGACCCCCTGCTTCAGATAAATAAACCTTCTATTATCACAAAAAAATGGATTATTTCATCACAACAAGCTTTATTAACCAATATGATTTTTTGAAAAGATGGTGAGTTCAATTTGGACAGAAAAATACAGGCCATCAAAATTCTATGAAATTGTAGGCCAGGATGACATAATAAAGAGGGTTGAGGGACTTACAAATTCAATGAATATCCCCCATTTGCTTTTTGCAGGACCAGCAGGAACAGGAAAATCAAGCCTCGCTCTTATAATTGTCAAAGAATTGTACGGAGGAAACTGGAAGGATAATTATCTTGAGTTAAATGCTTCTGATGAACGTGGAATAAATATAGTGCGTGAAAAGGTTAAAAACTTTGCAAGAACAAAATCTCTTGGAAATGTCCCCTTTAAGATAATCTTTCTTGATGAAGCAGATGCCCTGACTCCTGAAGCCCAGCAGGCACTCAGAAGAACAATGGAGAACTATTCATCAACCTGCAGATTCATACTTTCCTGCAATTACAGCTCAAAAATAATTGATCCCATACAATCCCGTTGTGGTATATTCAGGTTTAAGCTTCTTGAGAAAAAAGATATTGAAAAATACCTTTTAGAGATTGCAAAGAAAGAGAATCTCACAATAAAACCAGAAGCAATGGAAATATTATATGAAGGAAGCGAGGGAGACTGTCGTAGAGCCACAAATCTTCTTCAGGCAACGGCATCAATATCTCCAAATGTGACTCCTGAGCTTGTTTCAACAATAATCTCAAATGCAAAGCCAAAGGACATAAAAGTTGTTCTTGATTATGCAATTGCTGGAGACTTTCAAAGGTCACGTGAAAAACTCCTGGACGTTATGTTAAAAGAATCTATCTCAGGTCAGGACGTAATAAAAGCGATTCAAAAAGAAATCTGGAACCTTCCCGTTGAACCGGAACTCAAAGTAAAACTGACTGAAAAGACAGGAGAAGCAGAGTTCAGGATTGTCGAAGGAAGCGACCCTTTCATACAGCTTCAGGCTCTTCTTGCAAGTTTTGTCCTTGCAGGTTTGGGTAAGGAGTGATAAAATGAATGAAAAGAATTATCCAAGAGTAGGAATAGCAACAATTGTTAAAGCAGGGGGATTAATATTAATAGGACAGAGGATAAGTTCATTAGGCAATAATACCTGGTCCTTTCCAGGCGGAAAATTAGAAAAGTTTGAATCAATTTATGATTGTGCTAAAAGAGAATTATATGAAGAAACCGGATTAGTCGAAGGAAAAGATGTAAAATACTTTGGTGAAAATCCAATTGCAATAACAAATGATTTTTTTATCGAAGAGAATAAACATTATATAACTTTATTTTTAAAAGCTGAACAAATATCCTCTAAGATTGCAGAGGTAATTGAAAAAGATAAACAAAAAATCTGGGAGTACACCCATTGGGATAATATACTAAATGGAAAATATAATCCTTTGTTTCTTCCAGTTCAAAATTTAATTAAACAAAAATACAATCCATATTTTTAAAATGTCACCATGGGTGGAAAAATACAGGCCAAAAACATTGAGGGATGTCAAAGGACAGAGCGAGGCAATTGAAAATATAAAAAGATTTCTTGAAAATTTTGATTCAAAAAGTGCAAAAGGTAAAAAAGCAATTCTCCTTCACGGACCACCCGGAGTAGGAAAGACAACAATTGCCCATGCTGCAGGGAGAGAGATTAATTCAGAGGTCTTTGAACTTAACGCCTCTGACCTCAGGGACAAAAAAAGACTCGAGGAGGTCCTTAAACCTGCAATAGAACAAAAATCTCTCATAAGACATGGAAAAATAATTCTGGTTGACGAAATAGACGGCATTTCTACTGTAGATAGGGGGGGACTAGGAGAATTCCTTGAACTTATGGAATTTTCAAAATATCCCGTAATAATAACTGCAAATGATGCATGGGATAAAAGCCTAAGCTCTCTGAGAAAGAAAGTTGAAATGGTCCAGATGAAGAACATTGATTACCGCACCATAAAGGATGTTCTTGCGGAAATACTAAAAAAAGAAAAAATATTCCTGGATGAAGACATAATCACGAGAATATCTCTTAAGGCAAAGGGGGATTTAAGAGCAGCAATAAATGACCTCCAGACAATATCAAAATTAAAAGATACCTCTGGGATAGACTTTGATGAAAGAAACAAAGAAGTGGACATATTCAATGCATT
The DNA here is from genome assembly GCA_964521605.1 of Candidatus Woesearchaeota archaeon. Lineage (GTDB taxonomy): Archaea > Nanobdellota > Nanobdellia > Pacearchaeales > GW2011-AR1 > MWBV01. The sequence goes on along the minus strand of CAZFSJ010000002.1, from coordinate 11,475 downwards.
AAAGATGGTGTTTAAAGGAAAACCAGATAATGAAACCCTGAGAATATTTGACTCTGTAAAAATTCCCATAGACGAGATAATGCTCTGGATTGAAGAAAACATTCCAAATGAATACAAAGGAGTGGAACTTGCGAGAGCCTATGACCTTCTGAGCAAGACTGACATATTCAAAAGAAGAATATACAAGCAGCAATACTGGAGATTCCTCGTGTATGAAAATATCTTCCTAAGTTATGGAATCTCTTCATCTAAAAAAAATCCAAAACCAGGATTTACAAGTTACAAAAGACCCACAAGAATACTAAAGATATGGATGAACAATCAAAGAACAGTAAAAAAGAAATCCATAGCCCTTAAATATTCCCAATACTCCCACGTTGGACAAAAAAGGGCGATGAGAGAATTTTATCTCATAAAACAGATAATAAATTCTAATCCAGATATATCCAAAGAATTAAAGCTCAGTGAAGAAGAGATGGAATATCTAAAGAACTAAAATTATTCTTCTTTCTCTGCATTCACACTATAGGACCATATTTCAGCATTCTTCCAGGCGTTCCTGTTGAGTCCTGCCTTTAGGGAAAGTTGTTCCAAAAAATCAATCCTATCAGGTATCTGCTCCCATACCTGTGGAAGAAAAGTTGCGGAGTTCATTCCCTTTTTGAGTATAAACCCTTTCCCAGGATTGATTCTCATAAGCAAATCTTTCTCATTCACAGAATCTATTTTTTTTGGGAGAGATAATACAGAGACTTCTATTTTTATTTTATCCAAATCTTCCTTTTTTAATTTTGGGAACCTAAAGTCGTGTATTGCGGCATTTATTGAGTTTTCCTGCACATCTTTCCATAATTCTCTCTCAGGTGAAAGTGAACCAATACACCCTCTTAATTTTCCATTTATTGTAAGTGTTACAAAACATGCCTGTTTTTTATTATATATGCTAATTGTATGTTCATCGGGCACGAATTTTCTTCCCTCAAAATATTCTTCAAGGGTCTTCCTTGCAAGTTCAGTAATTTTTATTACCATATTCTCAAATATTACCCAAATAAACATACTTCAAATACTTTTTGCCAATTCTCTCCGCAAGTTTCATGCTTCCAAGGGGAGTAATGTTTTTATTCTGCATATTGTACATTGGAAAAAATCTTGAAATGTGCCAGGGGATTTCTCCATTTTTATCAATGCTCCTTATAAATTTCGCAATCTTCTCAAACTCTTCAGGAGAATCATTCTCTCCTGGAACAATAAGAGTTGTTATCTCTATATGTATTCCTTTTTTATATGCAAGTTTTATTGTGTCTAGGACAGGTTTTAATCTTGCTTTACAAACTTTTTTATAAAAACCCTCATCAAATGCTTTCAGGTCAATGTTCATTGCATCAATATAATTCTCAAAAAAATCAAGACATTCTTTTGTCATATATCCATTAGTTACCAATATATTCTTAAGACCCTTCTTTCTTGCAAGAATTGCGGTATCTTTTACAAATTCAGAAAAGATGGCAGGTTCATTATAAGTGTAAGCAACGCTTTTGCATCCAGAATTAACCGCATTCTCTACAATTTCTGCAGGAGTCCTTTCTCTTCCAATAATTTTCTTCATCTGAGAAATATCAAAGTTCTGACAAAAACTGCATTTAAAATTACACCCTACAGTCCCTATTGAATATGCCTCTGTTTTAGGAAGAAAATGATAAAGAGGTTTCTTCTCAATAGGATCAACATTCTCAGAAATAACAATTCCATATACCAGAAGAAATAGCCTACCCCCAATATTCTCCCTGACTCCACAAATCCCTCTCTTCCCATTCTCAATAACACATCTGTGAGAACACGCACTACATCTAACTCTCTCCCCCTTAAGTTTTTCATAAAGAACACATTCATGCATAAAATTAATAATCTCTAAAAAGTTAAATAGTTTATGCCGGAATGGTATCCAAACAAAAAAGAGGAATTAGAAGAGTTTCTTGAGAATGTTCTTAGTCAAAATTCTCAAAATAAAGATAGTAAGAATATAAGAATAAACGGAATAATTGTTCCCCATGCTGGATATGAATACTCTGGAAAGATTGCAGGAAAGGCATTCTCAATGTTGAAAGAAAGAAAGGTAAAACGTGCAGTAATATTTGGTCCCTCTCATTACGCCTCTTTAAATGGGCTGGCAACCATTGAACCAAAAGAAACCCCGTTTGGAAAGCCACACTTTTCAAAAACCCCTCTAAAAAAAATGCCTCATGAACATTCCATAGAAAATCAGATACCCTTTCTCCAGAAATTAAATCCAAACATTGAAATACTTCCCATAGTTGTTGGTCAGATTGATATGAACGAAGCAGAGCATATTGCCAGAGAATTCACAAAGAAGTTTGCAAAATCAGGCACGATATTCGTGTTTTCAAGCGATCTGAGCCACTTTCTTGATTACAATGAAGCAAAGAACAAAGACCTTTCCACAATACACATAATAACCAGTTTAAACGAGAAAAAGATAAACACAATTGATGCCTGCGGGATTTATCCTCTGTTTATACTTTTCAGGATGTGTAAAATAAAATCCTGGGGTCCAAAATTAATTGAATATTCAAATTCAGGAGATATCACAGGATATAAAAAAAGTGTTGTCGGATATGCAAGTTTTTACTTCTGATTAAATAATACTAAAAGAAAGTAATATAATAAATAAGTTTATCCGCACTGAGCAGCGTCTGTAGCTGTTCCACCACTTGTACCATATCCAAATCCAGGTCCGTATGCAGTTGTTGATAACTGTTCAGCACATTCTGATGGAACACTGTCATCACTGAAAGCCTGGCATATTACATTCAGATATGAAGCAGGGTCTCTTGCACTGCTTGCCTGAACCCCATTTATAACAAGAGTTGGACTTCCCTGAACTTTGTACATCTCATTAAGATCCTTGTCAATGTTGAAAAGAGGGTAACTTCCACTAAGCCATTTGCTCTTGTCATTCTTATTCTCTGAAATCTGGAACTCAGTATCAGTCTTTGTCATGCAGGTGTTAAGCATGTTCTTATCTATCTTAGCAGTTGTAAGGCATGTGGTGTTATCTCCTGCCTGAAGGAAACATGTTAGGTAATCGAGATATTTGCTTCTCTGTTCGCTCTGTATACAATACTGTCTTAAATTCTCTTCAACTTCTCCCTGAGAAGGATGCATAGCATAATATACAAACCTTATGTTAAAATTAATCTTATCTCCTAGAAGTTCAACAACAGGTATTATTCCTTTTTCCGCCTGTGTACCATATGGGCAGTAGCTCATTACGAAAAGGTCAACTGCAGGTTTTGTTGTCTTAGGAATATTCTGTTGAGTTTGAGTTTGAGTGTTATCAGAAGTTGAGTCTGTAGTTGTGTCTGCCAAAGGAACCAAAGAACTTGTGAAATATCCTCCATCTTTTGTCACATAAACTGGAATTTGGCTTCCGTCAATTGAAAGAAGCACCTTAAAGAATCCTGCTTCCTGTGTCACATTGACAACTTCTGCTGTCAAACCCTGAGCAGTTGCAAAGTCAACAATCTTTTGTCCTGCTTCATTTGCAGATATTGATTTACCAGTAAAATGAAATACGCTTCCGAAAACGAGTATAAGCACAAGAACTCCAAGAACAATTGTGGATACAACCCAAGGTTTTTCCCTCAAGCTATTTCTCCTCTTTTCTCTGTGCACATGAACTTTGTGTTCAGGGTGCTCAGAATGTTTGTGGTGAACGTGATGTTCATGATTTTCATGATTGTGCTCTTCCATTTTGAAGAGATGAAATAGACCTTTAAAAACATTGTGGTATTATAATCCATTACAGATAAAAAGGTACATAAAAAGTCGGAATAAAAATAAAAACAAACAATTAAAAATATTAGGAGATTTTAGGAAGAATGGTTTATGATATTATAATAGGAAGAAATTCTTCAGACAAAAAGAATTTTGCCGATAAAGGACTTGCATATATAGGAAAGGGTTTTGTGAAAATGGGGCAGTACACTTCTTTGAGCAATAAAATATTCATGGACGTTATAAGAAGTCATGTTGTTCTGGTTGCAGGAAAGAGAGGTTCTGGAAAATCCTACACGTTGGGTGTGATTGCAGAAGAACTTTCAAACCTTCCAAAAGATGTTTCACAAAATATTGCATCCCTCATGTTTGATACAATGGGAATATACTGGACAATGAAGTATCCAAATGAAAAAGATAAATCCTTGCTTCACGACTGGGAATTAAAACCAAAGAACCTAAAGATTAAACTTTTTGTACCCTATGGACGCTATGATGATTACATAAGAAAAGGAATTCCTGCAGATGAAAAATTTGCTCTTGATATAAAAGAAATGGACGCAGAGGACTGGATACTTACTTTTGGACTTGACATAATAAACCCTGTGGCAGTTCTTATTGAAAGAACTATTGCAAGACTCAGGGAAAGAAAAACATTTGACATAGATGATATTGTTAAAGAGATTGAAAAAGACCAGAAAACAGACCGTGAGATAAAAAATGCAGCGGCAGGACTCTTTGAAGCTGCAAACACCTGGGGGATATTCTCAAAAAAAGGCATTCCTCCAACAAAGATAACAAGCCTTGTGAATGCGGGGATTACAACTGTTCTCGATTTAAGTGTGTATAATTCAGTTGGAAGTTTCAACGTGCGTGCACTTGTTATAAGTTTAATCTCAAGAAAACTTTTCAATCAAAGAATGGATGCAAGAAAAAAAGAAGAAATAGAAGCAGTGTCAAAAGGGCTTGACCTTTCTTCCTACTCTGAAAAAAAAGAAACCCCTCTCGTCTGGATGTTCATTGACGAAGCTCATGAATTTCTTCCACTTGAAGGAAAGACCATTGCAAGTGACGCGTTAATACAATTACTAAGGGAAGGAAGACAACCTGGAATCTCCCTTGTGCTGGCAACTCAGCAACCGGGACAAATACACAGAGATGTGATGACTCAATCAGACATAGTTTTATCTCACAGGGTAACTTCTGCACCTGACCTTGAAGCATTAAACAAAATAATGCAAAGCTACATGCTTGAAAGCATAAAACAATACATGGACGAACTCCCTTCTTTAAGTGGTTCAGCAATAATACTTGATGATAATTCTGAAAGAATATATCCAATACGTGTACGTCCAAGATTCACCTGGCATGGGGGAGAAGCTCCCACTGCAATAAGAAACCAGAATAAACTATAGAAATACTTTTAAAGAGTTTAAAATTTTAAAAAGGATGGAAAAATGTCCAAAATATGAAGAAGGGCAAGCAGAAGAAAGCCAACTATTCAGGAATAATGTGGTCTTTTGCTATGCAAAAGCCTGTCCATATAATAAAGAGTTTCCAACCTCATTAGATGGAGATTACATGACATTGTGTAAATCAAAAGGATTGCTTACAAAAATTGAAATTGAAAATCCTGACTTGGAAAAAAAAGAAAACAGCAAATATGTTCCTCCAAAAGTGGAATTTAATGGAAAGCTCCCTCAAGCAATTTATTTCGACCCCAAAAAAGATTTCACAACACTTCAAAATCAACCCTGACTCTTATCTTATATGGAGCGGTCTCTCCGGCAGACTTAACCTTTAATATCCTTATTTTCTTTTTTGCACCCTTTGCCTTGCCTTTTATCTTCTCCACAATTATATCTGTTTCATCAACCTTGCAAAAATCATAATAATATACTTTAGTCCCTTTCCTGCTCAGCATAAATGCCTGTTCAAGAAAACTTTCCCTGAGATTTGGGCGGGGCATGACAATATAATCAAACTTCTCTTTCTTCTCCTTTAACTTAACCGCAACTTTCTTTATGTCCCCATTAACAAATTTCATTCTCTCCCTGACACTGTTAAGTTCTGCATTCAGCTCTGCATATCTGTTTGCCTCACGATTTATCTCATTTGAATAGACCATTACAGATTTGGAGTTTTTTGCAATCACAATTGAAAACGGGGCAACCCCTGCAAACATCACCAAAACTTTTGAATTGGGTTTTATCATTCCTGCAATCTCCTTTCTTTCATTGCTAAGTCTTGGGGAGAAATAAGTGGTGTCTATGTTAAACCTAAAAGCACAGTTGTTCTCTTTATACAAAACCTCCTTGTTCTTTTCTCCTGCAAGATGTTTTGTCTGCATCTTTCTCAACCTTCCTGAAAATCTTCCAGATTTCTCAAGCACTGTCTTAATAACTCCATTCCTCTTCATTATCTCGGATGCAAACTTTTTCTTCTCACTCTCCCTAGTCCCATCAGAAAAATTAACTACTGCAACATTTCCAAGAATATTAAATGACCTGTGTTTATTCATTCCATCTCAAAGCCAAAAAACATTTTAAACCTTGCTAAAACAATGAGTGAGACATAAAATGGACATATATTTATAAATAAAAATATCTTAAACAAAATATGTTAAATGGGGTGCTTTATGGTATAGATGCAAATACAATAACTATTGTACTTCTTTTTACAATATTCTTTGCTGTATTAAATCTTGCTCTAAATCGTGTTCTTAAAAGCCAGGGGACAGCGGGAATAATAGCCTTTTGTGCGTCACTTCTTGCGGTGTATGGAATAAACAGGACAAGTTTCAACCTTAATGGATTATTTTCCAATTGGGGACTTGGAGAAAAGTTTGTTTATTCTGTAGTTCCAATAATAATCTTAGGTTTGCTTTTCCTTTCATCATTCACAAAAGATCCTGTTACTGGAAGAAAAAAATTCAGGCTTTACAGACCTCTTCTATTATTGGGTGCATTCCTTATAATAACAAGTTTCTTTGTTTATGCATCCACAATGGTTCTTTTAATAGGAATCGCATTCTTCGTGGTTGGTTTCCTTCTTTGGTTAAGAAAGAAAAGAAAAGATGCAAAAACAGCAAAAGCCTGGAAGAAAGCACCAAAACTGAATATGAGATCGTGGTAAAATTTTTCTAAGAGAGATTAAATTAATAATCAGGGAAAGAATCAAAACTTTTAAATCTATTTTTTAGAACCACTTATCAAGTCCTTTTTGTTTGGACTTTTCTTTTATATCCCTGAGTTTGTCAATCTGCCTTTGCACTCTTTCTTCAGAAAAATCATGCCTCTCCACAAGTATTTCTTTTAGTTTCTTTTCATCAAAACCATTAAATGAAAAATCCTCTCCGGAAACGTCTGGTTTATAGAATAACTCAAATATCTCCTGCCAATTAAACCTGTCCTCTTCAGAAAGACTCATTATCTGTTCTTCCACGCTTTTGAATATCTCATATGGAACTTTGTACTTCTTTACAATATCAAGTGCTTTTTTCTGTCCTATTCCTGGAATTCCTTTTGGATTATAGTCCGTACCAACAAGTATTCCAAGACATATTAATTGCTCAAGATTTATCTCCAGAAAATTAAGGACTTTCTCAAGTTCAATTATTTCTGGCTTTATCTCAACATATCCGTTGAAGGTCTTCCTTCTTCTTGATATTGTCAGGTTTCTTACAAGTCTTGTGGCGCCAAAAAGCAGACTATCATAATCCTGACTTACTGAAGCATAAACTTTTGTGTTTATCCTTGTCATATGTGCTGCCTGAGCTTCTCCTTCTGAAGGAGCCTGAATTATAGGAATACCCATGGCCAGGAGCAGCTCTTTGCTCTCCCTTATCATCTCATCGTTCAGTCTTACAAATTGGGAACTGTATCTCTTCATTCCCTCAATATCCCCTTCATCTCTTGCACTTTCGTATCTGTCTTTCGCAGCACCTTTTGCTTCATTTCTTTTTTCATGGGTTTTCCACTTGAGTTCGGGAGGTTTCCCATCAAACACATACACAAGTTTTATTCCTTCATTCAGAAGATTAATATTTCTATAGAATATTCCTGAAAGATGACTGGTTATCCTTTTTTGATTATCCATCAAAGGGGTTCCATCAGGTTGTCTTATTGTTGAAAGAAACTGATAAAGAGCGTTAAAGGCATCAACACACACAATCTTTCCCTTAAGCTCACTTATCTCAAGCTCCCTTCTTGGTATTATATCACGTATGTTAAGTCCCATGTCTAATATTAAACCTCCAAAATTACAGGTACATGAAATATAAATAATTAACTAAAAGAAGGGTTTATTAAAGATTTATTTAGCAAAGTATCCATTATCAACAAGAACCTTAAGATAGTAATTCCATTTACCAGTGTTATCCTGATTCCTAAAATATCCTATATCTACATCATACCCTGCTTCCCTAAGCCTTGTAAGATCCTTTTTAATAATGGAATTAACATCTGGATGTGATGAAATCTCACTTGGAACGTTAAATACAATCTCTTTTATTGGTTTTTTCTTTTCAAGTGCAGAAGGATACCCGCGTTTTCTTAATTCAAATTCAGCTCCTGCTATTCCTCTTGCCCCATTGGGATCGTTTGAATCGTAGGCTCTGTCTGAATCCTCATCTTCATCAAATTTTGAAGCCAATCCGTCCTTTTTTTTCATGTCATAGCAAGGGTGCTTTTCTTTATAAATCTTTCTATTAAGTGTATCTTATTAGTAGTAACAAATAAAAAGATTTATATACTTACAAGTAATAATAAGATTATGAAAAAGAATGTGCTAAACACAATGAACAGACTGAAAATAGATGAAGAGATAAGAGGATTAATCAGACAATTGTGGAAACATAATTATAAAACAAAATTCTCATGTAGCGGACACAGTATAGAAGATGAATCCTATTTAGTATTCATGGAAAATACTGGAGATGGATGGTTTGAAAAGAATGCAGAAAAATATGGATTGAAATATAAAGAAAAACATAATTGCTGTGATAAAGTTGATAAAATAGATGAAGAACTCTCTAAAAAATATCCAGGATATTCTGGAGCAAAGTTTTGTAGAGAATGTGGATATGCATTCAATGGAATGAAAAGATATGATGGAACACTAGTTCCAGATCCTTTCAACCCTCTCTACCCAACCTTTAAATAATTCTTTTACCTTTCCCCTTCCATGAAAACAACCTTCATCCCCCTAGATTATCAAACATTTGACTATGAAGGAAGAAATTATGTACAGATATTCGGAAGAGATGAACATCGCAAAAAAATATGCATAATAGACACCTGCCCTGTCTATCTCTGGACAATTCTCAAACCCAAACTTCACAAAAAAGCAACTGAAAATATTATTGAAAAAATTAAAAAAATAAGTTTTGAAGAAAAAGGAAGGAAGACAGAAGTTGAAAAGGTTGAAATACACGAAAAGAATTTTTTAGGTAATAAAGTTGAAGTTCTTAAGATATTTACTTCAAATTATAAAGACCTTCATGCCCTGGCAGATAAACTTGATTTTGAAGAGATTGAAAAAAGAAGGGGTTATGACCTTGGTTTTATAACTCATTATATAATTGAAAAAAAGATAAACCCTCTGGAATGGTATGAAATAGAAGGTGAAATGTTGCATAATTCCAATAGATTTGGAGGCATAGACAGCAGCATGGACGTTGATTTTTGCGTAGCTCTTAATTCTGCAAAAAAAATTCCTGAAAAACCTTTCACCCCAAAAATACTTGCCTATGACATTGAAGCAAAAGAATTGGAAATTGGAAAAGCAGAAATACTTATGATATCTCTTTTTGGAAAAGACTTCAAAAAAGTACTGACCTGGAAAGACAAATCAAAAAAAACCTATGTTGAAAACTTCAAGGATGAAAAAGAGATGCTTGAAGCATTTGTAAAGTACATAAAAGAATACTCCCCGGATATACTGACGGGATATTTTTCAGATGGATTTGACCTGCCCTACATTAAGTCACGTGCAGAAAAATTAAAGATTAAGATAAATCTTGGAATTGATAATTCCCAGCCGACATTTTCAAGAGGAACTTTTCTTACAGGGAAAATAAAAGGAAGAGTACATATTGATTTATTAAGATTCATAAGAAATGCCTATTCACAATATCTTCAGTCCGAGACTCTTTCTCTTAACGAAGTCTCGAGTGAACTTTTAGGGGAAGGTAAAGTGGACCTAAGTCCAATAGAAGAAACAAAAAAGAAAAAGACAGACTGGGAAAAATTTTATGAATACAATCTGAAAGACTCTGAACTCACCTACAGGCTTCTTGAAAAAGTATGGCCAGACCTTGAAGAGATAACAAAAGTAACCAAAGAGCCTCTTTTCAGTGTTTCAAGAAGCACAATGGCAGGAAATTTTGAAGATTACGTTCTGCACAACCTTGACAAATTCAACGAGATACCAGAAAAAAAACCCTACAATCCAGAAATATCCGAAAGAAGATCCAGAGAAAAATATCAGGGAGCATTTGTATTTCAGCCAAAACCAGGATTATATGAAAACATTGCATTCTTTGATTTTTCTAGCATGTATGGGAGCATTATTGTTACATATAATCTGTCAAAATCAACCCAGACAGATTCAAAAAAAGATTCCTATGAAGGAGAATATCAGGAAGAAAAAGTATACTTTTCAAAAAAACAGGGATTCATACCAGAACTTCTAAAGGAAATAATAATGAAAAGAAGAAAATTCAAGGAAGATTATAATAAAAATCCAACCCCTATATTAAAAGCAAGAAGCAATGCCTTCAAACTTATTGCAAATGCTGCCTATGGGTATCAGGGTTTTTTTGGCGCAAGATATTACTCTGTTGAAGCTGCTTCCTCAACGGCCTATTTTGCAAGAGAAAACATCCAAAAAGCAATAAAGATATTTGAAAACAACGGGTTTGAGCCTGTCTATAGTGATACAGATAGCATAGCCGTAACCCTTGGTAATAAAACAAGGAAACAGGCGCTTGACCTGCTTAAAAAGATAAACTCTGAACTTCCAGGGATAATGGAACTTGATCTTGAAGGTTTTTTCAAAAGAGGAATATGGGTTACAAAAAGAACTGGAGATTTTGGGGCAAAAAAGAAATATGCCCTCCTAGATGAAAAAGACAGGATAAAGATACGCGGATTTGAAACAGTAAGGAGAGACTGGTGTAATCTTGCCAGAGAAGTCCAGAACAACGTGATAAAACTTGTGCTTGAGAAAGGAGATGAAAAAGAAGCCGTAACCTATGTAAAAGATATAGTTGATAAAGTAAAGACAAGGAAAGTTTCTAAGCAGGATCTTATAATACGCACCCAGTTAAAAAAGTCTATTTCAGAATACAAATCAATCTCCCCCCATGTGATTGCTGCAAAAAAAATGAAAGAGCAATCAATTGCAGTTGATGAAGGAAACCTGATTGAATATTATATAGCAGAAAACAAAGACAAAAAATGCAAATTAGTAAGAGACAGAGTCAAACTTCCTGAAGAAGATGGAAAATATGATGTAAATTATTATCTTGAGAGACAGATACTTCCTGCTGTAGAAAATATTTTCCAGATATTTAACATTGACATTAATTCAGTTCTGGACAGAAAAAAACAAATGACATTAGCAGAATTCTAAATCAATTTTCTTTTTCTAAAAGCTATAAAAATAACAATCCAG
>CAZFSJ010000001.1:0-18973 GCA_964521605.1 Candidatus Woesearchaeota archaeon | reverse complement strand
CTAACCGGAAGTTCATCATATGTTAAATTCTCATTAGTATCATAAAACAGATAAGCTTTCACTGTATCAGAAGCATAAATGTTTATATCAAAAACCCATTTGTATCCAAGAGGATCCTGTAAATCAGGAGTATCCTTAGCAAGAATCTTACCCATGAAGGCAAAAAGGAAGAATGCTATAATAAGAGCAACTTTGAAAAGGAATACAATCATTTTGTCGCTCAATTCGGAAAATTCAAAATTTTTCATGATTTCAAAATTTAGTTTGATTAATTTACAACTGTTTCATCATCTTAAGCGTTAAAATTCCCAAGTAGCCCAATAATCTTTTCTTCAGTGAGCTGCAACCTTATGGAATTGGGGTTAGATTTTGGGCAAAGGTTTTTGTTAATGGAAAATAATACCTGCTTAGGGGATTTCAATTTAGAAAGCATCAATGCAAGATCATTTCTTGAAAAAGCCTTATCCACAATAATCGTCCTTCTCGGATGAAAGGAAGAGAAGGTAGATTCTATCTCTTTTATAGGGAGATTTATATCAACTAACATGAAATTGAGACTTGGATAGGTTTGTTTAAGATGATTGAATAATGTCTTGCTAACTCCCCCAATCATTAAAAGATCAACATGTTCTACATTACAGCTGTTTTCATTAATCTGCTGTAATATTTTTTCATTAGTCTTTTCCATAATTTTAGTTATATTTAATGTTTAGAACTTTATTTGATTAATATCTTGCCTCACTTAACTAAACTGAATACAAGAAGAAATACCAAGGAAAGAATAATTCCTCCGACAAATCCCGCATAATAGTGGATAATATCTGCAACAATAAACCTTCTTAAATTCTTATTATTAAAAGCAGATAACTTTGTCCTAAAGATTTTATTAAATGCATTTTCAGTCCATCTAAGGAGAGTCATGAAGATTGAAGAAGCAAAGAAATAGACAACTCCAAAGAATATGGAAAAGATTACAATCAAATCACGAAATTTCTCAATACTTTCTATTTTAAAGGGAGATAAAATGAAGAACCCCAATATCACTCCCAGAATTAAGAATGAAAAAATCCTGACAAGGATAAGTATATCTTTTAATATTGCAAGGAAGGGTCTATGCACCTTCTTTGGCTTTTTTTCAGAATTTGGGATAATGCTATAATAAATGAGACTTATGGTAAAAGTCACAATAAGATAGGATCCAAGAAGGATAAAAATTGCCATTGGATGTCCTTCTAAAAAAGATAATGCAACAGCACAGAATATGTACAAAATTAAAGAGTAGGTGAAACCAACGGAGAAATAACGAATATATTTCCCTTTATTCACTTTTTTGCCTGTGTATGCAATGATATGTGCAAGAAAGAACGGAACAAATGTCCCAAGAAGAATCGTAATGGGTTTGGATTTTAAATCAAGAATGTTTAAAATCATCTGTTTTGGTTTTGAAATAAAATTTTTCATTTGTTTAAGATTTATTAGATTAATATCAATTTTGTAATTATTTTCTATTATGTTTCTATTGTTATTCTGGTTGTTTCATGGTTATTTTAAGTTATTTTAGGTATTTCGCGCGCGCGAAGCGCGCGCGAATTCGCGAATTTAGGGTATTTAGGGGTTATTTCGGGGTATTTCAGTTAAGAAATAAATTTAATTCTGTTTAATCTTATTAGAACTAGTTAATCCTAGTTGGGTATTTCTGTTTTTTCTTTGTCCTTTACTCTGCCTGAATCGGCGGGGTGAGGGTATTTCACTTTTGTTTGTGGGCAACAAAGTGTTTTTATCAATCAAATCTTTATAAAAATCTTTACAAGTTTAGCATTTTTTTATTCATTTTTTATTGTAAATGAATTGTTTTGTGTTTGCTGTTTGTTTGTATGGTTTTTGTATGTTGCGAAATGATTTGTGTTTTGTTTGTTGTTTGTTTTATTTGGTGAATATTTTTATTGAGTGTTATTTTTTGAAAGGGATTTATTTTATGTTAAGTCTTATTATCTTCCTCCATCCTTTTGGACTTCTTTCTTCTTTGACTTTGATTACTTTCTTTGCAAGAAGAGCATTCTTGATTATGTTTCCTTTTCTTGTGGATACTCCTATCTTTTTGTATATCTCAACTGTACTTTCATTATGTAGGGGGTTATTTGCAAGAAAATCAATGAATTTTTCCTCTTCAGGATTATCTGCCTTTGAAAGATACTCTTTATTAAGCTGAAATACTCTTTCAGGAGCAGGAGTCTTATCTCTGCTCTTTTTAACTGGGGTAATTTCTTTATAGGGTATTGTTTCAAATTCCTCTTTTAGATTATCTTTAGTCATCTGCTCCTTAAGGACCTGATTAGAGGCGAGAAGGATGTCTGATTCCCTGTAAAGTCCCTCTTCAAGTGCAGTTCCAAGAATCTTTTCTGCTTCCTTTATTGAGCTTCCTTCCGAAACTTTCTTTGATATAAAATCATAAAGCACCTTTTGTGTGTCATTTAGAGTATTCCCTGTGTAAGAGCCTGAAATTGCTGCTTTAGAGGGTATTTCATAGGATATTTCAATATCCACTGTGCTTTCATCTTCTGCATTTAGAGTATTGGTGCTCTTCTCCATAATTGAGCTTACTGAATAGGGAGAATCTTTGTGGGTTATTGCATCCATAAATTCAGGGTCATGCTTTTCTGCCTCCATCCCCTGTACAACGCAATCCATCTTTGTTGAAAGTTTCTCGTCTGGTATTACTGAATCTCTAAGATTATTGTATGGGACTTTTATAAGGAAAGGAGATGTGTGTCTTTCTGAAAGTTTTACGATTGCATATCCAACTGGGAGCTGGGTGAAGACTTCCTTTCTATCGCCAAGATGCATCATTGAGCTTACATCCATAACGTCCTGAGGAAGCTGTTGCTGGAATGCAATGTGACATGCGCTGTTTCCTTTTACAGTATCACTAAGCTTTGAAAGATGCTGATCAAGACAGATTAGCGACGTTCCGTATTCCCTCATCTCTCTATATACCATATCTGTAACGGACTCAGATACAAAGTATGTCTTATTCTTAAGGAAAATATTGTGAGCCTCATCAACAACTATTGCGTGATTAAATCCATTGTCAACCTTTGTCTGATTTGCTTTCTTAAGCTTGTATATGTAGGTAAGAAGATATTCAGCAAAGAATTTTTTCTCAATGTTTCCCAGAGAATTAAGTTCAAAGATAACCTGTTTATCGAATAAGTCTTCAACTGAAAGGCTCTTTTTTCCGTCGTAATTTATGACTTTTCCAAAATCCCCAAAAGTAAGTACGGAAGCTATTCTTAATGCACTTTCATACCAGGTTGCTTCTCTTCCTCTTGCTTCTTTTGCTTTTATCTCAAGCATTCTTTTGATATGCTGCCAATTGGGATAATGCTTAGAACCTTTGTAAACTCCCCACCCTTCAAAAACTTCATCAAGAGTTTCAAGAAGTATCTTATGCACTCCGAAAGATACACAGAAACTTTCTGTAAGAAGATCTGTAAGAGTATTTATCCACTCTTTTGGAGAGATTCCTTTTGGAGGAATATTTATGTTGGTTCTGAAAAGGTTGCTTACTGAATCATTGCCCACTGTAAAACACATTACAGAAGGGTCCACATTGATAAGGGGTCTGAAGCTCTTTTTCCAGTCAAAAACAAGAAAAGGTTTTTTCTTCTCTATAAACCTTCTAAGAATATTCAATGCAAGAGTTGTCTTACCACTTCCGCTCATACCGCTTATGCAAACATGTCTTGGCCAGTCATGTTCTCTCAATGCGAAAGGAAAAAGTTCCTTATCGGCATAAACTACATTTGAAAGAGGGTATTCTCCTAAAACATCTTCCTTTTTAGGAGGTTCAAGGAGGAGAAGATTCTTGTCAAGAAATTTTCCAAGGTGTTTCTGATACAATACACTAAGAACCTGAATTATCTGACTTTTCTCTTCTGGAGATTCGGACATTGAATACCTGAAATAAAGCTCATCTATCTTGCTTCCAAGTATGGGTTTGAGTTTTGAGCTTATCTCTTCTATTGAAATGTGTCTCTGCATCTGGGGCATTTTAATTTATTCCTCCAATGTTTCGTCATTAAGAATGTCATTTAATTCCCTTATTCTGCCTTCCTTCTCTGAAAGTTCCTTTTCATATATTCTGAGTTCTTTCTTAAGGAGTGCAATGTCTTTCCAGCAGTTTATCTTTTCATTCATCTGCAATTCAGAAATCTCTACTTTCTTGTTTCTAAGAGCATTTTTCTCAATTATCGCCTCATCCTGACCCAATGCTCTAAGGGTGCTTTCATTCTCAAGTATAAGGTTACTTATCTCTGACTTTATTGTTTCTCCTTCTTTTATGAATTCCAGACTAAGAGCCTTTCTTTCATTAACAAGGCTGTTTATTTCTTTTATTGCCTTTTTCAAAGATTCGACTCTTTCCTGTCCAACTACATCTATGCTGTTTTTACCTGAAAAACCCCCTATTTCGGGTTTTTCAAGCCCAAGAAGGGAATATTTGTTTGGTGAAATACCTTTTTCCATGATTATATAGTAGTAACATTATTTATAAACCTTTCTATTTTATAACTCCTCAATAGTTACATCAAATTAAAGATAAAGGTTTTTATAGAACTCTATTTTGATAAGCTTAAGATTATGCAGGAGTAGCGAAGTGGTCAAACGCGCAAGACTCAAAATCTTGTCTCTTAGTGAGTTCGGAGGTTCGAATCCTCTCTCCTGCATAAACCTCAAAAAGATATAATAAAAGGGTTGGGTATAATATGGAAAAAATAGAAGAAAAGGTTGAAAAGACAATACTTCCGGAAGAAAGATTTCTAAGAAGGTTAGGGGATATCACCATTAAGAAAAAAGCAATTTCAAACAAAAGAATATGGCATCTTGCGGACCTCTCACTTGAAGAAGCTGGAAAAAATACGGGGGATCTTATACTTGATTATATGCCTGCTGTAAAAGGGGCTCAGGAGATTGCAGGTAGTTACCTTGCTGATAGAGGGTATGTAAAGACAAGAAGGGGATATGTTCCCAAATAAAGCATATCAAAAGGTTTATAAAAGAAATCTTTCTAGGTGTTTCATCTGTGAGTGGAAAAACACAATCAGGTTCTGCGAGCGTAAGCGATAGTAGAATTAAGCAATTAATTCTCTATTATCCATATCGTTTACAGAAACTTTGGTAAACACGATGAAATCAAAAACAAAAATATCAAAACAGCTTGAAAGAAAGAATAATTCAGTTCTGGTTGAGACCATAATCGCTGGAAAGAAAAATGAAGCATGGACAGAAGTTGCAGGGATGTTATCGGGACCAAAAAGAAATAATATTTGTATGAATCTTGAAGAAATAAACAAAAAAGCCAAAGCAGGAGAAACACTTGTTATTCCTGGAAAAGTCCTTTCAGAGGGGGAAATTGACAAAAAGATAAAGGTCGTTGCATTTGCTTTTTCAGAAAAGGCAAAAGAAAAATTATTAAGTGCAAAATGCGACGTTTCATATATAATCGATGAAATTAAATCAAATCCTTCTGCAAAGGGGATAAGGATACTTAAAAAATGAAAGTAATAGACGGAAAAAACGCAGTTATGGGAAGACTTGCAAGCTATTCAGCTAAAGAAGCTCTAAAGGGAGAGGACATAAATATTGTCAATTGTGATCAGGTCATAATAACAGGAAACAGGGCTTTCATAGAGCAGGACCTTAGAGACAAAAGAAAAAGAGTAGGTACAAAGCAAGCCGGCCCAAAGGTTTCAAGAACAAGCGAAAAGATAGTCAAAAGAGCAATAAGAGGGATGCTTCCTGACCATAGGCAGGGAAGAGGAAGAGAAGCATTCAAAAAGATAAAGTGCTATTCAGGTGTGCCAAAAGAATTTCAGGATTCAAAAAAGATATCTTTTGAAGAACCTGAAAAATTGAAGTATGTTAAAGTAAAGGAGATTACAAAATGAAGAAAATAATCACTTCGGGTAAAAGAAAGACTGCAATAGCAAAGGCAGAGATAAAGGAAGGAACTGGAAAGGTCACCATAAATGGAAAAAACTATGAAACTTTGCATAGGTTTGATTCACTTAGGATAAAAGAACCTCTACTAATTGCTGAAAAAATAATTGGAAATACAAATTTTGATGTAATAATTAAGGTGCATGGAGGAGGAGAAAAGGGCCAGATTGATGCAGCAAGACTCGCACTTGCAAGAGCAATTGTTAAATTCACAGGTTCTACAGAATTGGAAGATGAATTCTTTGAGTATGATAGAAATCTTCTTGTTGCAGACATAAGGAGAAAGGAAGCATACAAGCCGGGTGATTCAAAAGCACGTGCTAAACGTCAAAGCTCTTTCAGGTAATTTCTGTTTTTTAGGTTTTAAAAGAGATATTTCAGGTATTTCAAAGAATTTATAAATCATATTTTACTATATAATTTATGGCAAAAAAGAAGGAAGAAATGCTTAAAAAAAGTCGTGGAGAGGCATTGATGAGAATCCCAGTTGGATTTGTTTCTGGAATTATATTGTATGCGTGGGCATATCTTATAGGAATATTTTTCATAATCAACCTTGTTTACAAGATAGTAACGGGCGAAAGAATAGAGGAACTTGCTAAAATGTCAGAAGTCTGGAACACTCAAAATTATAATTTCATAAGGTACATGACTTTCTGCACAGAGGAAAGACCTTTCCCTTTTGAAGAACTTAAAAAAGACATAAACAAGGTAGAATAATACCAATTAATTTTTCTTTCTCTTTAATCTGTCAAGCTTATCCTGAACATGATTGAAAAGAGTTGTCGAAACGAGGGATTTATGTCTGCCTTCATGTATCTGCCCGTCAAACTTGACTTTACCCACATAGGCAAAATTTCTTAATATCTTCTTCAGACCATTTACTGAGAAATTATGTTTCTTTGCAATCAATGAAAGATTTGCATCAGGCTTAAGGAATTCTTCAAATATCTCTTCAACCTCTCTTGAATTCTGTGCAGGAACAAGAGCTTTCTCGCGCAAATTCCATTCATATCCAAAGGGGGCTCTTGAAAGATGATTTCCTTCTGAAAATTTTTTAACCATGCCTTTTTTCTGAACCATTCCTCTTTCGGGAATTTCTTGATTTTTTTCTATTTCAAACTCCTTTCCACAATGGGGACACTTCATTTCATTACCTCCTCAAGAGGGGATTTTATATTCTTAAGTTGCTGCCTTGATACGTGAGCATACAATTGGGTGGTAGAAAGGTCAGAATGCCCAAGCAATTCCTGTATATACCTTATGTCAGTCCCATTTTCAAGAAGGTGAGTTGCAAAAGAATGCCTCAATGTATGGGGATGAACATCTTTTTTTATTCCTGCACGCACTGATGCTTTCTTGACTATTTTCTGAAGATTCCTTTCAGTTAGTTTATTTTTTGGTCCGGTAAAAAGATATTCTTGGTTTTTAGAGGATTGATTTTCTGCCTGTTCTTTAAGAGAAGGAATAAGAGATTCTGGAATATTCACAACTCTGTCTTTTTTCCCTTTTCCCTGGCGTACATTTACAATACTTTCCTCAAAATTAAGGTCTTTTACCTTGAGATTAACCAGCTCTGAAACTCTGAACCCACATGCATATATAAGTGAAACCATAAGTTTTGACTTTGCAAAAGGTATTGAATCTATAAGCTGCTTGACCTCCTCCTTTGTAAGGACGGCAGGTATTCTCTTTTCCTTTTTAGGGCGCTTTATCTCAATGGTAATGTCCCTGTGAAGTATATTTGAATAGGCATATTTAAGTGCTGAAAGGAAAACTATCAAAGAAGAGGAGGAAGATTTAGTAAGAGTTTCAGCGATGTACATCTTGACATCATCGGAAGTTATTTCGTCTGGATTCTTT
The DNA here is from genome assembly GCA_964521605.1 of Candidatus Woesearchaeota archaeon. Taxonomy (GTDB): domain Archaea; phylum Nanobdellota; class Nanobdellia; order Pacearchaeales; family GW2011-AR1; genus MWBV01. Next base: position 11,113 of record CAZFSJ010000001.1, on the reverse strand, counting down.
TTTGAGTACTCCAGAAATTTTCTGTTGCAATCCAAATAGTTCCTAACTGTATATTCTGAGTTCTTTGATATTTTCAGTTCTATGTCTAGTTTTTTCAAAAATTCCTCTTTGTTCATTTCCCATCCTCTTTAAAATGTCTATATAAAATTATACGAACTTGTTTAAATATCTTTACTTCTTTTTAGAGCACTTAGAAGGGTTATTCATCAGTTCTCTCTGGTTTATTATCATAACGATTACTGCTCCTGCCATGAACCACCAACTCAAAAAGAAAGCAAGAGCTATGCATATAAGTCCAAATATTGAAAGTAGAAGAATTTTAAGATTCAATTTAATTCCCGGGAGCTACTGTTGCCCCAAAGATTATGTTTCCCTGGCAGGTTCCTGCAACACCAAGAGGAACGTAAATCCTCCAATAGGTCGTGTTGATTGCCTCATTAAAAGTATCATTCTGCCTGAAATCAAGGTCAAACTGCTTGACGATAGGATTTGAAGTAAGATTGGTGTAATTTGCATTGAACTGGGTAAGATTCAATACTCCCAAAGTTGGAGCAGTAAGATTATATTTTTCGTGGCCAATAGAGATGTTTTTTATTGAGCCTAAAGTACAGTTCATTGCATTTCCGTCATTTTCTATAAATCCATATCCGCTAAGAGAAAGATTTACTTTAACATTTCCATAGTTAGTTACATTAGTTACGTTTTCATCAGATACTTCTGTTGCATTGACTTCACCATAATAAATGACATCTGGAAGTCCCAGCGCCAAAAGACTTGAAATATTCGTTATGTCATTTCCATAGCCTGGTTTTCCTTTTGTATCATTTACAAATATTGTACAAGTCCATATTCCTGGATTTGCATAGTACCAGACATCAAAACTACAATTAATCCAGTCTGTATAAGTTCCTTCCTGAGTTATATCACAGGAACTGTTGGTGTAATGTTCATTATTATCATTGGCTCCTCCATAACTTGAAGAGGTATTATCAAAGAATTCTGCAGAAGCATATTGGACGTCATCCCAACCGTTATAATCTGTTGCCAAACCCCAACAATAGATTGTTTTTGAAGCATTAGGTGTAAGTGCAATTGTTGAGGCATTATTTTCTATGCTTACATTAGAAAGTTCAGGGAATACATTTCCCACTGTAAGATTTGTGATTACTGTAACATTATTCTCTCCAACACCTGCAAAAACTGTCCCAGGAAAAAGAAGCAGAATCAGGGATATGAATATACCCATCACAAGGGTCAAAAGTGAATATCTATAACTTCTTTTTTTTTTCATGTTAATCCAGCTCCACATATAGATAGTATGCAATCGAGGAAGACCATGCACTTGAAGCGTTGTCTGGAACAATCATCTGAAAGTCATAAAGTGCGCCGTCATAACCGACAGCGTCATTTTCAAGGATGGTTGTGTAAAGTGTGTTGACTTTATCACTAAGGATCATCTCCTCAAAGTCAGCATCCTGGGTTGCATTATTTCTATAGGTATTTAATGTAGGACACGTATTAGCATAGATTTGGTTTCCTGCTGCAGTGAATGGGCTATGTGTGACATTATTGAATGTATTTGTGAGATTATCAGAAGAATCTCCAAAAGCAAGTTTACTGTTTTCATCGGTCAGATTAGAAGCTGTTGAACAATTAACATCAGCCCATGTTATTGATCCTGAAGAACGCGTGGAATATATCTTTCCTGTTGTTGAAGAATAGGTCCAGTCAAAAATTGTTGAACCAGAGGCATCACTTAAAGTGTATTTTCCTGTGATATTACCTGCAAAAGCTTTCCAACGTGTGTTCTGAAAATTAGCGGTAAGGTTTATCTTTGCAATCACTCCTCCTGAAATGTTTACAAAACCAGAGTTAGGATTTGAATAAGTTGAGTTTGAAACAGAATCTATCTCGGGATTATCTGGCAATGCGAGTATTAATGCGCTTGTGGCTAGTATTCCCATTAAGAATAATAGGAACAATACCTTTTTTTTCTCCTGTTTTTTTATTGTTTCTCTTTTGTCCATTTTTTGTTTCTGCACATTCTTGGTGTGCTTTAACTTCATTCAAACTAATTAAAAAAAAATAAAATATATTTATTCTAACTCTACCCAGAAGTAATAGGGAGTAGTGCTAGTGTCTGTTCCGTGACCGTTTTCTAGTACAAGCATCTCGAAATCATGTGGGTTTGTATCAAAACCTACGGGCGATTCCTCATCAAGTATAGATGTAAACACTACGCTTGCTGAAGTTGGTTCATACAATAGAACCTCCTGAAATCTTCCATCGGCAACAGTTCCATTTGTTGCAAATACATGTGTGCTTAAACACTCCCCTGCACTAAAATTCAGGTTGTTTGTATAAAATAGGTCATGTGCAAGTCCAGCTCCACTCTCATGAGTTCCCGCTAATGAAAAAGTGTTGTTTGGCGCATCTACATCATCCCATTTTATTCCAAATTGGTTCTCCAGAATTGTCAGATTTGTTCCATGCAAACTTGTTGCTCCTGCATTTGCAGTATCACTTCCATAGGTTCCATCAGATGTAAAGTTAAGACACTGTATATAATTCCATACAATGCCACTTCCGTTCGTGGAAGCATAGACTTCACCCTCTGGGGAAGCCAGAGACCAGTTATACATCACATTGTCATGGTCATCTGCTAACATCACAGTACCGGACACATTACCAAAATAACCCTGCCAGGATTGTGTTGGAGAATAACCGAAAATTCCAATCTCTGAAACATTTCCTGCCATTGCATCCGTACTACCTGCAACATCTTCAGGTGCTCTTACAGAACTTACGTTTGTAACTGTTGCACCAAAAGGTTCAACTGCTAGAACTGTCGCTGACAATAATACTACTGCCAACATTGATAACAAGAATAACTTGTTAAATTTTCTCATCCTCTTTCTTTTTCTCCTCCTTTCATTTTGTAAAACTCTTTGAGGTTTACAGTATGAAATATCTAGACTAATTTATAAATCTTTCTAAAGTAGTACTAATTTTATAATTACATAAAAAAATAAAAATTTTGAAAAAATATTACAAATAAATAAAAAAATCATGATACTTCAACATAAAATGCGACGGCGGAAGTATCAGGAAGGTCATAGTCTCTTAATCTTGCGGGAACTCTTATCTCATAATCATAATTACCATAGGCTCCCTGAGCAGACTTGTTAATTTTTGTTGCAAACACAAGATTCTCCCTGTCAGAAATGTCAAATTGTCCATTGCCTTTATCTTCCGAACTATCCCACAGTATTCCTGTCCTGAAACTAGAAGTATTTGTAGAATTTACAACGGGCACATTTTGAATAACTTTCTTGAATGAAGTGAAATTCTCAGTAAGTTTGGGAGTTCCTGAATCTGTAAATATATAATAGACTGAATCCGGAAAAGATGTTGAATTGAACAAAGAGTCTATCTCTGAAAAATCAGAAGAGCTTGGATTTCCAGAAGTAGTTCTTCCAATTGCTTTTAAGTCTCCCCAGGATATTGTTGAATCATAATCTGCAACATAAATATTTCCAAAGGTCAAATTGTCAAGTATCCATCTTATAAGGGTCTGGTTTGATGAATCAGCAAGTTTAAGCTGACTTGAAGTTGTCAAATCACCATAGAAAAATTCCCAGCTTCCAACAGAAAGGCTTCTTGTAGCATTATTATTTGTCTCATTCAGCTCTGTAAACGAACTTAAAGGATCAACCTCGACAAATATTACTGAAGTTCCGAGAAGGGCATTCCATTCCAAAGAAACATTACTGGCTCCATATTTAGGAAGAGAGATATACTTGTCTGAACCTATTTGGACACCTCCTGATCCTGGAATCCCATTATAGAATCTAACAAGAACATTGGATACGGCAGCGTCCGCAAGATTCCTCACCGTTGAAGTGATGTTCACTGATTCATTTTCCTCCGGAGAAGTATTGTTGAAATATATCTCAGAAGAATTTACAGAAAAGTCAGGATAAGTTAGATTGAAATATCCATTTGCACTGGTGTTTGAATTACCAAGGCTGTCCCAACAGGTTGCGTTCCATACGTGCCACCCAGTGCCTATTGTGGATGATGAAACTCCGTCGGAAGCGGAAACATTTGAATTCACAAGTTTATGGGGTATCCTCACAATCCCATCTATAGTTACATCACAGGTAAGAAAATTATCTAAATTGTCTATGGCAATCCACGAGAAAGTTATTGATGGCTGATTCCTGTCAATTCCTGAATTATTTACTGGACTTTGAAGAGAGATATTTGGAGGGGAAATATCACGGTAGAATATTTTCTCTGTTGACCAGTTCCAATTCCCATCTGAGTCACTGCAATTGACTGTCCAGTTATGCTGGCCTTCTGAAATGCCTTCTATTGTGAAATTATTCTGCTGGTTTTTGGAGATCATTGATTCATTATTGCTATAATTAAATTTACCATCAAGATAGATACTGCAGTTAGTTATCCCTATTGGGTCATAGGGAATGTAGGTAAAGTTGAGTGAAGAGTTTTTTGTCCTGAGATTGGATGATGGAAAGATTAATTCCACAATAGGTGGGGCCTTGACTGTGAAGTTTATTGTTTCACTGTGGTTGAAGTTCGATGCGTTATCCACACAATCAACATTCCATGTATGATTCCCATCTCCAAGAGTGGAGTATTTTATAATATTGGAATTATTAGAAAAAACTCCTGGAACTTCTAATTCTCCATCAACTGTAAGATTGCAGGGTATGGCTTGTGCAAGATTATCAAATATTGTGAAATTAAATGTAACATTATTTGTGGTTATCACAGACAAACCATCAGGAGCATTTAATAGGAGGGAGGGAGAAATGCTGTCAACGTAAAATCTTCTTTCTCCAGCTATGCCTGTCAATCCTGTTGGATCTGTTACATTTACATTCCAATAGTAGGAACCATCTGAAAATCCAGTTATTGTAAAATTGTTATAATTGTGGTTTAGTATTGCTGTAGAATTGCTTCTATTATATACTCCGTTAATATAAAGAGAAGCATTGACAATGTTTTCATCGTCCTCTGGAAGGTATTCAAGGTAAAAATCACCTATATTAAACCAGGTATTATTTCCGGGATAGGTTAAAGAGACTGTTGGATTTGTATATCTTGTAAAATTAAAGGTGTTGCTTGTGTTAAAATTTCCTGAATTGTCCCAGCAGGTCACATTCCACACATGGTAACCGTCGCCAATTCCCGAAACTGTCCTGCTTGTCATGGTCCCATTTTTTGATGTGAAATTTATATCAACAACAGAAGAATTAACTGTTATATTGCAAGAAAGATTCAATTCAAGGTTATCTGTTACTGTAAAATTAAAGGTTATATTTGAAGAGTATATTCCATCTCCTCTTGGGTAAGAAATATTAATCTGAGGAGGAGTTCTATCAGAATAAAATACCCTTGTCTGAGATTGGTTAGTTAAACCAAAATAATCGCTGCAACTAACTGTCCAATTATAAATTCCCTCTGGAATTCCGTTTATTGTAAAATTATTTGCCTGATTATTTAAAACAGGTGTGGAATTAGTTTGATTAAATGCCCCATTAAGATATAGGCTACAGGAACTTAAATTGGTGTTGTCTGAAGGAGTGTAAGTAAGATTTATAGAAGTTTGATTAAATCTTGATGAATTTGGGGTATTCAGTGTAATTTTTGGGACTTCTGTCACATTAACTGTCCATGTTGCACTGGTATTTGAATGAAGCACATCATCCATACATGTTACATTCCAATATTTCAAACCGTCTGTTAAATTAGATATTGGTCGGGTTGTTAAATTGCCTGAGTTTGCACTGAAAGTGTCTTTTACAATCCCATTAATTGTCAGATTACAATTTAAAGAAGAATCAAAACTATCATTTACTGTTACATTAAAATAAATCTTTGATGTGGGAGAGGTTCCTGAATCTGGCGGAGAGTTCAGGGTAATATTTGGTTTATATAGGTCTTCACTGAAATTTCTTGGAGAAGGCTTATCTGAGCTAGAACTTAAATCAAAACATTCTACTGTCCAATTATACTTTCCTTCCAATAATCCAGATACATCAAAGGAGTTATTTTGATTATTTAAGATTGCAGATTGGTTCCATGTTCTAAAGGTATCATTAATTATTAGACTACAATTTATGAATCCTGTGTTATCACTTGCGTTATAGATAAAGGAGAGAATTCCATCATTATCAAGATAATTTGGTATGGGAGAATAAAGAGTTACATTTGGAGGAGTATCTGAAAGATTAAAATTAAAGGTTGGGCTTGTAAAATTTCTCATAGCATTATCTGTACATGTGACATTCCAATGGTGAATACCACTTGTAAGGATACCAGAAGAGACATTTGTAATATTTGCGTTTTGTGCTCCAAACCCTGATTTAATTACATTTCCGTCAAGAACAACACTGCAGGTCAAATTATTATCCATATTATCTGTTGCATTAAAACTCAAATTTAATTGATTAACTATAAAATTAGATTGATTTCCTGGATAAACCAAGGAAATATTAGGATTAATTAGATCAATGTAGAAAGTTCTTTGGGGAGCAGTTGCATTGTATGAAGTAGTATCTGTAACATTAACTGTCCAATTATATTGTCCGCTTGAAAAGTTTATTGAAAAGTTGTTATGAGCATAATTTATTATTGGGGAAGAATTTGTTTGATTTATTGCACCATTAATTATTAATCTAGAATAGGCAAAATCATTATTTACATCTGTAGCATTATAGGTTAGATTTAAATTTCCATAGGAAAACCATTGATTGGGAGAAGGGCTTACCAAAGATACATTTGGTGCAACACCTGTTGCTACAGAGAGAGCTGCTGAATTTCCCATTAAAATTGTTTTAAGGCTTGTGTTAATTGTTATATTATAGTTTCCAAAAGAAGATGGATTTGTGAAATTATACTTGTAATCTCCATTGGAATCTGTCACAATGGCAGCATAATTAAATGTAATATCCTTAAGAACAGGAGTTATTGTTGGATTTACAGCAGTGAATTCAACTTTGTATTGAAGATATCTGCTATAAATATTTGTATCGTTTATCGTTCCTCCGTTGGAAACCTCCTTCCAGGAGGTCCAGGTTATTTTATCATTGGATGTTCTTACATATACAATTAAATTTGTACATTCATTTGCCTGATAATCAACCATTAATAATGGCCTGTCAGATTGTGTTGAATATTCACTGCTTCTAATATTAATTCCATTGCTGGTTGGGATATCAAATACCCACCCATAATTTTGGGAGCTTCCTGATACCCAACTTTTCATTGAATTGGAAATATTTATGGTGTAAGTTCCTGTGGATGAAGGGGTAAATGAGGTTTCTGCACTAACTGACCTTGATGGACTTCCACTACACCCTCCTATTCCCCAGGAAGTTCCTGTTAATCTATTATTATAGGTTGCCTGAGTTTCTGTCCAATTTTCTAATACCTGATAAACACTTGTTAAATCACCTGCGTCTGAGACAGTGAAAGTCAAATTTGCATTGTTAATTGTTGAATCCTCTGGTACCTGATAATAATTTTTTCCAATAACATTATCAAATTTTATTAATCCCCTTTGGGAAGTTGGAGAACCATCAATAAGAATATCTGAATTAGCATAATTTGTGGTAGGAGAACCACTATCAATATAGGTATCCTCTGTTCCAGAATAGGAATTTGAATCTCCTTCCTGATAGGAAACAACTCCTGAACAGGATGCTCCTAAAAAACTCCAGGAGAGATTTGTCCAATTAACTATTGCTCCTGCATCCAGTATATTTGTAAAATTTCCAGAGGTCATTCCAGAAGAGAGAGTGATGTTCTCATTGCCCTGAATTTGTGTCTGATAAAAAGTTCCCTGAGAAAATTCTGAAGAAGAAGTTTCCTGAGTGGATTTGTAAAAATTATAAGTTCCTTCACTTGTTAGATTAGAAAAGAACAAGAGTTTTCCATCAAGCCAAAGATTAATAGGGCGATTTGCAAAGTTTGTTCCATTGGTTAAATTTACATGTCCATAAACACTTATATTTTTTACTGAATCTGCAGTTGAAGGATTTAAGTTAATTGTTACATTTCCTCCCAGTACAGTGAAGTTTGAAGAGTAATCTGTCTGCGTTCCAAGGGTGTTATTTGTATAGATAGTATAATTATACACTCCATCCCAAACTTGATCTGTTGAAATTTTTGCCATCCACAAAAATCCTCCAACATAGGTGAAAAGGGTCTTTACTTTCTCCACCCCTCCAACTACTGACTGCCAGACAACCACCCATACTTTATCAATGCTGACTCCTGTTATATTTGCAAAGATAGTGAGATTCTCTCCCCGATTAAGCCAGTTTGTACTGTTTATTATTCTATTATCTTCCCCTGTCTGATTAAGTAAAGATATTGAAGGTCCAGAGGTAACATAGTAAAAAACACGGGTCTCACTCCAGGAAGAATTGCCCATAAGATCTGTTGCAAGGACCCTCCAGTAATAGGCTCCTTCAGAAGTTATTCCAGAGGGGGTCTTGCCGGTAGGATTTGATGTAGCAGGGATTGAATAATTTGCAAAATTAATGTAGGAAAAATCAGATGTATTGCTTACCTGAAGAGCATAGTATATTTTATCTCCATTTGGATCTGTGGAATTTGTCCAGTTAAGATTTGGTATTGAAGAATAAGCTGTGGCATTTAAAGGCAGATAAAGCTGAGGAACACTTGGAGGGACCTGGCTTGCAATTGTTATGTTTACCCTTGAAGAATCTGTGCTTTGATTATGGTAAGAAAGATAGTTCATATTATTAGCAGTGACAAAAAATTCCCAGACAGAATTTAAAGAACCGGTTGCATTAACACTCCAATTCACGGTGCATGACCCCCCTGAAGATTTCATATCTGAAAGGCAACTTGTAGTGGAAGAGTTAAGTGGATTTGAATTTGTAGTATAGAAAGGGATAGCACCAATTGTTGTTGAGAGTATCCCTTTTGCTTTGTTCTCAGTATTTCCAAAATGTACAAAATTATCCTGATTCTGCACCAACTGGTAAGATTGATTAATCCAATCTGCACTCCTTGCATTATTTGAGATGCGCACTTCATCTATAGAACCATCAAAATATCCTCCACTTGCATCAACAACTCCTTCACCAATCTTTACAGTATAGGCTGAACTTCCATAATTAGAAGTAGCAGAACCTCCGCTTGCTGCCTGTGCCCCATCAAAATAAAGAATCAAGTTTGTCCCTGTACCAACCGCAACAACATAGTGCCAGTTATTTAGGCTATAGGGATATGCAACTGAAGTACTTCCTCCTCCATTTGTCCAAATCATCACCGTATTAGTTCCATCCAAAAAGAATTCAAGAGCATCATTCTGACCATAAAGACTTATCCTTGAACCCCATGCCCCAGGGTTTATCCAGCCTTCCAAAGTAAAGGAGCCCATATTATTTAAGAAACTAGACCCTGAATCAAGGGCATCATTGTTCCCATCAAGCTGGTCTGCTCCGTCAACAATTCCCGAGGTTGCCTCGTCTCCATCATATCCGCTCGTTGTCATGTTCCTTCCATTTGAAGTGCTGTCAAATCTTGTACCTGTACCCGTCTCATCAAGATGCTGAACCATCAAGTAGTTGGAGTTCCATGTAGCCCCCTTATTTTGCCCAGAAGAAGCAGAAGGATTTCCATAGTACATGCATATCTGATTTGACCCAGGAACAAAAGAAGGGATTCTTACCCATACATCTGCTTTTGAAGAAGCATAATTCTCTATCTGATAGCTCAACTGAAGAGTGCTTGAGGAACCACAGGAACCATTTACAAATCTTATATCATCAAAATCAGACTGCATTGTTGATTCCTTGGATATGTTTAGATATAGTGTAAAATTTGAAAGAGTTGTTGAACCGGAATTGGTTATGTTGATTGTCTTTCTCTGATTCCAGGTCTCATTCCACCAGTTCGCGGGGTCAAGAGTAACATTAACTTCCCCGCATTCCCCATTTATGCATGATATTCTTGATGTAAAAGTGAAGAAAGCATCTTTCATTACAAGAGTATTAGAGTTTGGGCTGATAAGATCAACACCCAGAGCTCCCCATGGCACTTCCCATGTTGTAGAATTCTTATTTGAAAGTGATTCACTGTCATAGCAAGTTGCATCTAGTTTAAAATCTCCTGAATCGTTTATTAGAATATCTGGATTATCATATATCCAATAGTTACCAATATTTGTGTTGGTTAAATTGTAGAAATAATCTGCACTGTCTGGGATATTTGTAAGATTAAAACTGTCGTTCATTACACCCCCTTCAGGATCTGTACATCTGACTCTTACTCTTGTCAGGGTATCACCAAATCCTATGGAACTGCAGTTATACCACTCTCCTTCTTTTTCACATTCTATCTCTCTTGCAACAGGAGGATTATTCGAGACCTGAACATTGAGGAATTGTGTTTTTGAATCTCCTACTCTTCCTGCACCATCTGTACAATTAACTTTCCATGAATAGAACGAATTTGGAAGAACCACTGTAAAGGTCATATTGGCATCTTTGGTTATGTTTGTAAGAGTATCATTTATTGAGTCATTTATCACAAGATTACAGCTTTGAATATCTGAAAGGTCTGAGACATTAAATATAAAATCCAGGGTGTTTGAAGTGGTGTTTGTTGAAAGATTATAGGGGAAAACAAGAGAAACAACAGGATCTGAAAGATCATAGTAGAATACCCTTGTATCTGTCCATGAAGAATTGACCTTGCTATCTGTGGCAAGGACCCTCCAGTAATAGGCTCCTTCAGAAGTTATGCCTGTTGGAGTAACTCCTGTAACAGAAACTCTCTCTGGAATGGAATAATTTGCATATACAAGATAAGAGAAATCAGAGGAATTGCTTATCTGCATCATATATTTTACAGTGTCTCCTGTGGGGTCAACTGAATTACTCCAGTTGAATTCTTCTATTGAAGAAAGAGCAGTGTTATTGGCAGGAAAATTAAGTTCTGGCACAGAAGGAGGAAGATTTCCTATTGTGATGTTTATGCTTGATGAAGTTGAACTTGAATTGAAATAATCAAATCCCTCACCCATATGACTTGTAGTTAATCCAAA